>NZ_VOZV01000006.1:0-14861 GCF_013419565.1 Acinetobacter sp. YH12072
GGTTGTACAACCATATTATTTTTTTGCTCACCTGTTGTCACACTTTTTTCCACCGCCTTTGGCTCGGATTTTTTCAGATCCTGTGCAGTAGATGTAACGGGCGTAGTCAATTTTTTCGGAGTAGTGGCCGCTTGGTTTTTTGTTGTTTCTTTCTGCTCATTATTTTGACGTGGCACAACTAATGGTCGCCCATCGGGCCCAATGATCGTAATAAACTCTCTGGCATTTGTATAAAAAGACCATGGTACCAGACTTAATGCCAGTACCATTTTTATCCCTAAGTTCCCTGTTCTGATCATTTCTTCCTTACCAACGGGTGCGATAGTTCAAACCTAAAATTGTGATCTTGGTATCTGTTTTGACATTCAAGCCTGCATATGGATTCAGTAACAGGTTATTTACCCCGGTCTGGTTCGCTAGGCTACTGGTATTTGCTGGAATATTATCTTTACTGCGTAAGAAACCAATAGATAGATCCAGATCCGTATCTGCGTCAAAACGGTAGCCCACTCCTAAACCAAATAGCTGTGCACCATTAATCGGTACCATAGTATTGCGTTTATCTTTTGGAATGGCACTGGTACGTGGTTCATAGCCAGCACGAAGTTTCAGTCGGTCAGTTGCTGAATACTCTACTCCGATCCCGAAGTTCCATGGCGACTCAAACCTAAGCGGTAATGCAAGTGAAGAATCCGTTACATTGGCAGATAACAGTTTGGCAATCTTCAAGGCAGACAGGGTACGGTCGAACTCAAACTTGAATTGGTCCCAAGCAGCATAATCTGTCCAGCCAATATCAAAATTGACTTGTAGATCTGGCATTACCTTATATTTGATCCCCGCCTGAAAGTGAGCTGGGTATTCGAAATCCATGGAAACCAGACCCGATTCACTTGAAGGGATATAATTTGGAAAACCAAGAATTGCAGCTAAAATCTGGCCAGTTGGAGAGGTCATCAGACCTTTAATCATTTCCTGTGGCGCTTTGGCATTATCGATATGATATTTACCTTTTAAGCGCATTTTGGCCGCACTCTGGTAAACCATACCAAAACTGAAATCTTCAGTAGGCTCCCATAGAACACCCAGGTTATAGCTTGGACTTAAATTTTGTTCTAATGAAAGTTGCATTTGGCCAAATTTACCAAATGGGTTCATTCCTTCATCAGCATTACAGATCCCGAGCAACAAGATGTCAGTAATGATGTCAGAATTTTCTTTAAATGGTGTACATACGACTTCATCAATCATACGCAACATGCCAATCAGCTCATTGGGAAAACGTAAATCTGTTTTCATGGCAATGGCTTGATAAGACATCCCGATTGAAGCACCAATCGAAAGCTGGTCGTTGACTTCATAACCAATTGATGGAGATAAATATGTAATCCGCTCCAGAGCAACCTGTTGTCCCATAAAATTGGCAGGATTACCATCTTCATGACCAAAACCTGCAACTAGCGGTGCATAAACGGCAGTTGCATAAGTTGCTTTAGAGCCTGGTGGTTTATAAGAGACCCCCATGGTAGGTGCTGCCATCGGGAGGCCTTCACCCAAATCCACCATTTTTTTCAAAATTGGTACGTAGAGACTGACATACTCTACATCACCCTTCACTGGGCCCTTAAAATCTGTACATAAATCAGAAGACACTTCAGGTCCATCATTACAGACCATTGGATCATCTGAATAACCAAAAACGTTATATCCAGCAGGAACCGTAAATTCACGCTGAATATCAAAGTTCGCAACAATAATTTGCTGTTCGGTTTGTAAGCCTTCAATTTTAGCCAATGCAGCCGGGTTAAAGTGAATTGCATTCACTCCTGGCGGATCTGCAGTAACTGCGTTCCCCATAGACAATGCACGCAGGTCAACAGAAAGGTTGGTCCCTAATTGTGCAAAGGTATAACTTGAACAGCCCGCAAGAATAATTCCTGTTAATAACGGGCTAAGTCGAATGTTTTTCATACGACACCCCTATTAACTGAATTTCTTACCGAAACCTAAAATATCAAGTGGGAATGAAAGTCCCAGTGAAACATCTGGTGCATCTTCGGTCAGCCCTAATCCGACCGTACCATTTACAATGGTTTCTGGGGATACACGCACTCCTAAAGAAATCGCAAAAGTAGAACTAGTCTGATCAGCTGCTGAATAGCTTTCACCCGTGTGATACTTAAATTCTGCACCAGTATTAAAGCTTTGCTGATATGACATGGTCATGGAAACATCATAGTTAAATGAATAAGCGAAACCGAAAGCAAAACCACCACTAATCCCTGGTTCAAATTCTTCAATAATGCGTGTACCACGACGCTGATCTAAGCCAGATTCCTTAAACCCATAATTTGCAGAAACAGAGGCAAATAGCACCACTGGATCAATATATTTACGTGTACTCGCCCCCACACCGGCTGAGTAATATCCCTTGCCTGCAGCCAGATCTTTTGCTGCATTAATTTCATATGGGCTATCACCTGTTTTAGTCGACAAATTAGCAAATAAAATAAGTGGTAAACGACCTGCTTTTAAAGGGAATGGCTCCCAACGTGCACCTAGACTAATATCCCCTAATCCTGCTGTAGAGGTATCTTTTAATAGATCTGTTTTAGCGACTAAAGGTAAAGAAGCTGTTAAGGTCAGGTTATCTTTCACCCCATACTGAAAAGTGAAAGTATTGGTCAGGCTATGCGTTGCATTTTCCTGAACACGGAGTTGATACAACTGGCCCTGTGCCATTTCCATATCGAGTTGTGTATCTCGATAATAGGTATAATCGATATCATAATAGGATGAAATCTCACCTTGTTTAATAAGTGAGTATTGACGCTCATTTGAAGTAAATACTTCTTCTAGACTCGCTTCCTGAGTAGCATCTCCTTCTTTTTTCTGTAAGGCTTGAGATGCATCTACTGCTTGAGTGGCTGGAGCTTCAACAGGTGCAGCTGTTTCAACAACAGCTTCTTCCTGAACGGTTTCATATCCTCCCAGTTCAGGCTCTGCTACAGCTTCCTCCTGAACTGTTTCATACCCCCCAAGTTCAGGTTCTTCTACAGCCTGAGTTGCTGCTGGTTCAGGCTGAATATCAACGGATGCGGCAGTCTCGACTACTTCTTCCTCAACCGTTTCATACTCACCCAGTTCAGGCTCATCCGCAGCCCATGCCACTCCCATGACCATCTGAATGCTGAGCGCCAAGAATGTCTTGTTCATCCATTTACTGTTCATATCCATTTCACCATTTTTAATTTTTCTATAGCCATCTTTTCGTTTTATTTATTCTTGTAATAAAGTCTGAGAAAATTATATTGATATTCCCCAAATTTTTCTGAATCTACATTACGGTTACGATCCATACGGATAGTCGATGCTTTATCGGCAATTTTATCCATATAGAACTGTGGATACTGCATATCAACTAAAGCATAACGGTTAATGGTTGCATCTTCGACATGACGCATATCCGACTCTTTTAATGCCAAAAAGTTTTTTCGATATTGTTCAGGGACATTAATTAAATATAAAGTATTGTTTTCCCAAACTTCCTTAAATCGCTGTTCATCAAAACTGATATTACCCAGTGCTGGATCGGCAACATACACCCGTCCATTTTTATAAGCTTTGTACACGACAAAATGTTTAAATCCTGCATAGGAAATAGGAACAATGGCGGGTTGTCCCTGTTTAACCAGATCTTCAAATTCCCCGCGATAGCCACCACTTTCCAGACCTAAGGCAGCAACAAAACGTTTCATATCAAGAAGGGAAAAGCTACGACGTTCGATGATTTTATCCGTTTCACCAAATTTCATTAGGCCATTCATGACTTGCTGCTCATCCAGCCGGGTACCTACATAGCCATTTAATAAAGTCGTAAGTGCTGCCGAACCACAACTATAATCATAAGCCTGACGCACAATTCCCTGAAACTGGTCTAACAGTGCAGGTTTGACTTCCACATGTTCGCGGTGCATACGTACGAAAGAATCATTTCTTGAATCAAGAACTTCAGTATAGTGAACAGCGCCTGGTGGCTGTTTTTTAATATCCAGAGCTTCTTTGGCAGCGTAATACATCAATGCCGAGCCCAATGCAATCTCTAACATATTCTTTTACTTTTCTTATCATTGGCATGATGTGCCTAATTTTTCTTTTTATAGAGTCTTCACTCTACTTCCCTGTAACTAGAAAGATACCTTCTTTTTCAAAAAAATACAGTCTTTTTTTATTTTTTTAGATAGATGTTGTAGTCATAAAAAAAAGCGCGTGTAAACACGCGCTTTTTTAAGGTAAAAATTAGTGACCAGAAATGGTAATAATTGCACCTTTTGCATATTGGCCAGGTGCCGGGCTAAAGTAAGTTTGCAGACCTTGAATTTCCATATCACCAATTGATGCTGCATTTTGGCTACCTAGGTGAATACCTTTCACATAGTTATCATGTGCACCACTTGTACTCATAATACGAATGAAACCATCGTTTGCACTTGATTCGCCAAATACACTGATGCTTTGGTTCAATGTCAAATCTTTAGTACCAGCATCGGTTAACTTGATGCTTTCAATGAAGATTTCACCTGGGCCTGAAGTGGTTACACCGTCAGCAACTTGTCCACCAGTCGTTGAATTATCAAGAATACCCAAATCTGTAATTGTTAAGCCGCCAGTCATTGTTGCATTCAGTTTAATCATTGCACCCTGTGGAGCAGCACCTAATTGAATATTGGCAGACATTGGACCTGTTTTAAGTGATAGGCCAGATAAAATCGCATTTTCCTTACCAGCACCACCACGGCGAATACTAGTAGCTGAAGCTAAACCATTTTCATAATCTGTAAGAGATGAAGCTGATCCTACAACCCCAATTTCACCGATGTTGATATCTAAGCCAGATACTTCTGCTGCAATGTTGATGAATGGATTACCAGCACCAGCATCTGAGTCAATGGTTAAATCTGCAAGGTTACGTGAAGCTAGTAAATACGCACCATTGTCATCGTAGTTTGCACCAATCACGATACCATTAGCTGTTGTTCTTCCTTTACCATTTGCTTTGATATAGATCGCACCTGCTTCACCAGTACCACCCACAATACCCTTAGCAGCCTCTCCAGGGCGAAGAACAACTCCATCATTATTATAAATTTCAATAACACCCGCTGTTGCAGTAGAGTCCTCAGCTAAACCATCATTATCATGGATAAATAGTTTTTCAATTTCAATTTTTGAAATACCGATACCGATTTTCAAACCATCCTGACCTGTAGTCGCGCTTAGAGATGCATCGTCCAGTGATTGCATCGCCATTGCGTTTGCACTAAAAGCAACTGAAGCAGCTAAAGCCAATTTTGTGAATTTTTTCATTGTTTACTCTCCCAAGAGTACTATTTTTTTTGGTTGTGAATCACTCAGTGCCGACGTTGTGTTTTTTATTTTCTGACAACGCAAAGCATCTTTCCTTGAGTAATTTTGCTCGCCCACTTAAATTAACGTCGAGTCATATTTTGATCAACTGTTGTTGGTCGCAATATTGAGCTTACCGACAAACGGTATTTGATGATTTAGAAATATTTTTTCCTATTCTTGATATAAAATACCGGGTCATATCGGAATATGCGCTACTGAATGAACGAAGCTCCTTACCATTGTCCTTTAAGTTTTGCATCTCTTCAGCTTAAAGATCTATTGCATGCATTAAGCCCCTTAGATCACCTGATATATTTAAATAATAATGGGCAGCCTTTTATTGCCTGCTGTGCACAGAAATATTTTATGGTGCAAGATGGACAACCTCAGTCATTTAAGAGAGTGGATATCGAACAATATCAGGCTAATATAGCTAAACTCATCTTAGAGCTTGAGCAAACTCCAGATATTCAAGCGAATGAATTTTCTGGGGGTTATGTTGGGTTTATTGGCTATGATTACGCTGCTCAACAGCACATCCAATACCCGGAGCGAGCTCAACCTGGCTTATTTATCGGTCAATTTGATTCTTATATCAAGTTCGAAGCTGATCAATGGGTATTTTATAGTCATGATCCGCAAGCAGCAGATATTTTCAATCATCTTCAAAATCTATTAAATCAAGCCTCCATAGCGCCTAAGTTTCAATTAAAAACCCTTTGCAGCCCACGTTGGAACAAATCTCGCTATGCACAGGCATTCCAGGATATTCAGGATTATATTCTAGCCGGTGATTGTTACCAGATTAACTTAACCCAAGAATTTACAGCACTGGCTGAAGGTTCATTATTAGAAACTGCACATGCTTTCTGGACATTAACCAATGCGCCATATGCGGGCTATCTTCGTATTGGTGATTTTGAATTATTGAGCTGTTCACCTGAACTGTTTATTGATTTTGAAGCACATCGAAAAATTGTCACCAAACCGATTAAAGGTACCATGCCACGTTTTGCCGATCCGGTGCTTGATGAACAATCCAAACAACGCTTAAAAGACTCAAAGAAGGATCAGGCTGAAAATGTCATGATTGTAGATTTACTACGCAATGACCTCAGTGTTTATGCAGAAACAGGTTCAGTCAAGACACCTAAGTTATTCAATATTGAGTCATTTAACCAAGTACATCATATGGTTAGCGAAGTCGAAGCGACCTTAAAAGAAGGTGTACATCCTTTTGAGGTATTGCTGTATGCACTTCCAGGTGGATCAATTACCGGTGCACCAAAAATTCGTGCCATGCAAATTATTGAAGAGTTAGAAGGTGCTCCACGTGGAGCGTATTGTGGTTCATTAGGTTATTTTAATTTTGATGGAACAGGAAGCTGGAATATTCTGATTCGCTCGATTCAGAAATATCAAGATGAGGTTTCACTTTGGGCTGGTGGCGGAATTACGATTTCTTCTGACTGTGATGCAGAATATCAGGAGTGTTTTGATAAAGTCGAGGCCATGCTGGATTTACTCAATACCTGGTATAAACCTAAATAAATAAAAAAGCGACTCGGTTGAGCCGCTTTTTTATAAATCTCCCCTAACCCCTCTTTGTAAAAGAGGGGATTCTCTCTCTTTAAAAAGAAAAAGGTTCCCTCCTTTATCAAAGGAGGGTTAGGGTGGATTTAATTAAGCTAAAATATCATTCTTCAATGTATCCACTAAACGCTGATTTTGCTCATCTGTACCAATGGTAATACGTAAAAATTGATTGATACGAGGTTTATTAAAGTAACGTACGATAATGCCGCGTTCCCGTAATTCAGCTGCTAACTCACCTGCATCTTTTGATGGTAGTGAAGCAAAAATAAAGTTCGCACTTGATGGCAAGACTTTGAAACCGAGCTCATTCAACTGATTAACCAGTTTTTCACGACTGGCAATCACTTTAGCATTTTGTGCTTCAAAGTATTCCTGATCTTCGAATGAAGCGACCGCAGCCGCAATGGCAAAACGATCCATTGGATAAGAGTTAAAGCTGTTTTTTACCGCTTCAAGCGCTGCAATCAGATGTGGTTGGGCAATCGCAAAACCGACACGTAAGCCTGCTAAAGAGCGGGATTTTGAAGTCGTTTGACAGACTACTAGATTCTCATATTTCTCAACCAAACTCACTGCTGATTCAGCACCAAAATCTACATAGGCTTCATCAATGACGACTACTGAATCTGGATTCGCCTGCAGAATTTCTTCAATGGCAGACAAACTAAGCGCAATACTGGTTGGCGCATTCGGATTGGTGATGATAATGCCGCCATTTGGCTGTTTATAATCATCTACCACAATTTCAAAATTTTCATTGAGCGGCAAGATTTTGGTTTTGACACCAAAGAACTGGCTATAAACTGGATAGAAGCTATAGGTAATATCTGGATAAAGCAGTGGCTGTTCCTGAATAAAGAAGGCTTTAAAGATATGTGCTAGAACTTCATCAGAACCGTTACCGACAAAGACATTTTCAGCAGCCACATTTTGTTGTTTAGCTATGGCATGTTTCAATTCAGATGCATCGGGATCTGGATAAAGGCGTAAAACATCTGCGCCATTGGCTAAAACTTTTTGCACCGCTTCCACGACTTTCGGTGATGGTGGATACGGATTTTCATTGGTATTTAATTTTAAAAGGTTTTGAATTTTGGGCTGTTCGCCTGGAACGTAAGGCTCTAGCTCACGGACTTCAGGGCTCCAAAAACGCATTTGCTCTATGGTGATATTCGACATTTTCTATTCTCAAATTCCCTCTCCTTTTAGGAGAGGGTTAGGGAGAGGTCAAATAATTCCCCTTACCTAACCTCTCCCGAAGGGAAAGAAATATCTTTTATTTAATATAAGTATTTAATTACTGATAACGGTAGCGTGCTGAACGGGCATGCGCATCCAGATTTTCCTGCTGTGCCAGAATATCTGCAGTTTTCGCAAGGGTTTTCACACCATCTTCAGAACACATAATCAGGCTTGAACGTTTCTGGAAATCATACACACCCAGTGGTGATGAGAAACGTGCTGTACCCGATGTCGGTAATACATGGTTTGGACCTGCACAATAGTCACCAATCGCTTCAGGCGTATAACGTCCCATGAAGATCGCACCGGCATGGCGAATCTCTTCAGCCATTTCTTGAGCTTCATCCAGACACAGCATTAAATGTTCAGGTGCTACTTGGTTAATCAGCTCAATACCTTCAGCACGATCTTTCACAAGCACTAATGCACCACGATTGGCAATTGAAGTGCGGGCAATTTCTGCTTTTGGTAGAGCTAGCAAATGCTCTTCAATTGCTTGTTCTACTTCATTGAGAAGCTGTTCATCAGGCGTAATAAATACAGCTTGAGCAACAGTGTCATGCTCAGCTTGAGATAACAAATCCATCGCTAACCATTTGGCATTGTTCTGCCCTTCTGCATAGACCAGAATTTCTGAAGGACCAGCAATCATGTCGATACCGACCTGACCAAATACGGCACGTTTTGCCGCAGCCACAAAACGGTTACCTGGACCAGTGATTTTATCGACACGTGGAATGGTTTCTGTACCATAGGCCAATGCAGCAACCGCTTGTGCGCCACCAATGGTAAATACACGGTGTACGCCAGCCAGATAGGCAGCAGCCAAGACCAATGGATTCAGTTCACCATTTGGAGCAGGCACCACCATAACAATTTCACCTACACCTGCCACATGTGCAGGAACAGCATTCATTAACACCGAAGATGGATATGAAGCCAAGCCACCTGGTACATAGATCCCTACGCGATCCAATGGCGTCACTTTCTGACCCAAGGTATTACCTAGAGCATCGACATACGTCCAACCATCCTGTTTTTGTGCCTGATGGAATTCGCGAATACGGTTTGCAGCCAATTCTAAAGCTTCACGCACTTCAGTCGTTAAGCCTTCGAAAGCTGCTTTAAGTTGCTCTTGAGTCAGTTCCAAATCTGAAAATTGATGCGCTGGATGTCGATCGAACTGCTGAGTCAATTTAAGAACATGAGCATCACCATGCTGACGTACGTCAGCAATAATTTGGTCTACAGTTTTTAAAAGTTCAGGATCATTCACGGTTTCAAAAGCCAACAAGTCAGCAAACGCCTGCTTGAAGTTTTGATCTTGTGTCGATAAACGTCGCATCAATTTACCCATAAGGTTTGAATTCGAAGGCTTTAGTTTACCTGTTTTCAAAGACTTTGTCGGTAGCTAGAACAGACTTGTGCTATGAGTTTTATTGGAAATAGCTTTTGATAAAATTGATGAAAGCATTGAGCTTCTTATATTTATAATCAGCAATAAAAAACCGCCCAAAGTGGACGGTCTTTGATAAAGCTTAAATTTAAGCTTTTTTCGCCTGTTCGCGTGCTTCCACTGCTTGCTCAAGCTGAGCAAGAATCGGATTCAGTAATGCCTGCTTACGTTTAAAGCTGGCTTTGTTCACAATCAGACGTGAAGAGACTTTGCAGATTTCTTCAAGTGGTTCAAGACCATTGGCACGCAGTGTATTGCCTGTATCGACCACATCGACAATGTAATCACCTAAGCCCACCAATGGTGCAAGTTCCATTGAACCATAAAGCTTGATCACATCAACCTGTTCACCGAGGCTCGCGTAGTATTGACGGGTCAGATTCACGTATTTAGTCGCAATTTTTAAACGGCCTTTCGGACGCTCCATGCCGACTTTACCTGCTGTCATCAATTTGCAGTTGGCAATTTTAAGATCTAATGGTTCATAGACATTTTGCGCGCCATGTTCCATCAACACATCTTTACCTGCTACACCGATATCTGCCGCACCATTCTCAACATAAGTCGGCACATCAGAGGCACGTAAAATCAGGATACGCACCTGTTTATGCGTGGTTGGAAAAATCAGCTTTCGTGATTTATCCGGATCTTCCAGCAGGTTAATCCCTGCTGTTTCAAGCAGAGGTAAAGTTTCTTTTAAGATACGGCCCTTGCTTAATGCTAACGTTAAACCATGATCAAAATTGCCCATTACGTCAAAGTTTGGATCATCGTTTCTCATATCACTCATTAACTTACTCGCTTAATTTGGGCACCTAAACCTTGTAACTTTGCTTCGACATCTTCATAACCGCGGTCAATATGATAAATACGGTCAATCAATGTTTCTCCTTCGGCTGCAAGTGCTGCAAGAACTAAAGAGAATGAAGCACGTAAATCTGTTGCCATCACAGGCGCTGCAGAAAGTTTTTCTACACCTGTTACGACAGCATCATTACCTTCGACCTGAATATTGGCTCCCATACGAGCCAATTCAGGAACATGCATAAAACGGTTTTCAAAAATCGTTTCAGAAATTGTGGCAAATCCACGACCAATGGCATTGACTGCCATTAACTGGGCTTGCATATCTGTTGGGAAATCTGGATGTGGCAAGGTACGGAAGCTCACTGCTTTCGGACGTTTACCCATCATATCCAGTTCAATCCAGTCATCACCACGAGTGACTTCTGCGCCCATTTCCTCAAACTTATCCAGTACAGCTTCCATTAAAGCCGGATCTGTATGCGTGGTTTTAACACGTCCACCAGTAATGGCTGCAGCAGCCAAGTAAGAACCGGTTTCAATACGGTCGGCAACCACTGCATATTCACAGCCATGCAGGCTTTCTACACCGGTTACCACTAGCGTATCGGTATCCAGACCTTCAATCTTCGCACCCATCTTGATCAGCATTTGAGCAAGATCGGTAATTTCAGGTTCGCGCGCCGCATTACGAATCGTGGTCACACCATCCGCCAATACTGCAGCCATCAGAATATTTTCAGTACCACCCACAGTCACCATATCAAAGACAACTTCACCGCCTTTCAGACGACCATCGACTTTAGCATGGACATAGCCGGCCTCAACCTCAATCTCGGCACCTAAAGCTTCTAGTGCTTTCAAATGCTGATCGACTGGACGAGAACCAATCGCACATCCACCTGGCAGGGATACTTTTGCACTACCGTAGCGCGCCAATAGAGGACCAAGCACCAAAATAGAAGCACGCATGGTTTTTACGAGTTCATAAGGTGCAAACTGGTTATCCAAAGTAGAGGTATCTGCAATAACTGTATCGCCTTCATAACTAATCGTGATCCCAAGACCTGCGATCAGCTTTACCAAGGTATTTACATCTTTTAGATTTGGAACATTTTTAAGTGTGATTGGCGTATCAGCAAGAATCATTGCTGCTAATAATGGAAGCGCTGCATTTTTTGCACCAGAAATACGCACTTCACCGTCGAGCTTAATACCGCCCTGAATTAAGAATTTATCCATTAATTGATTAAGCTCCAAATAAGCTTGCTTTACGCCATTCTTCTTTGGTCAATGCACGAATGGTCACAGCATGCACTGCACCACTGGCAATATGGGAATTGAGAGGAGCATAAACAGCTTGTTGACGTGCAACCGGACGTTTACCTTCAAACTGATCATCCACAATACGGAGATCGAATTTTCCGCCCTGACCACTCACAGCAACATCCGCCTCAGGAAAAGCGGCTTTTAAAATTTCAGCGAGCTGTTCATTATTCATCACAAGACCTCTTATAGGACTAAGGGTGTAAAACGAGTCATTTTACTATAAATGTAAAAAATAATTCATTAGTCACATACATTATATATATAAAAAAAGAGGCTTTTAAAAACCTCTTTTTCCCCATTTGGTCGCTTAAATGGCTAAACTCTGATGATTCAGCTGCATTTCGCGATATCGGTCAATCTGTTTTTTTAATTTTTCCGTCAAAATTTTAATTGAGGTATACATGTCATCAGCATTAGCATGGGCAAAAAACTCAATACCCGGTAAACGGACAATCGCTTCTGCGATATGGTTACTACTGCCTCTTTTTGAGCGCTTATCAATCTGATGATCTTTGGAAAGCTTAACCTGCATGCTGTTCACCTGATCCAGATGTTTGGTCATCTGTGAAAATTTCGTTTTTATAGTTTCTTCAATCGCTGGCGTAATTGATAAATGATGTCCACGAATTGTTATTTGCATAGTTCTATCCCTCACCTTCGTTAGGATCAGAAGAGTCACAGTTAAAAATGAAAAGAATACAATAACTTGCTCAAGCAAAATCGTGATTTAAAGCATTTATTCAGATCATTTTTACCATTCCTCAAAAGAAAAAAAGATTCATTACGATGTCATAATGAATCTCTAGAATAATCAAATTTCAAAAACTAGATCAAGACTTTTCGCTCAGAAGAGGAAGGAATATGTAACGATTCACGATATTTCGCGACCGTGCGTCGTGCCACATCAATCCCCTCTTCTTTCAAAAGATTGGCAATTGCATTGTCCGATAAAGGCTTACGTGCATTTTCTTCAGCAATCATTTTCTTAATTTTGGCACGGATCGCAGTAGATGAAGCCTCACCACCCGAAGTCGTTCCCACATGACTCGAGAAGAAGTATTTCAGTTCAAATAAACCACGTGGGGTCAGCATATATTTGTTAGTCGTTACACGAGATACGGTTGATTCATGTAATTCGACTTCTTCAGCAATATCACGTAAAACCAGAGGTTTCATACCTTCAGGGCCAATTTCTAAAAAACTTTTCTGATGTTCAACAATACAGGTAGCTACTTTCAATAAAGTTTTATGACGTTCGTCGATACTTTTAATAAAGTTTTTTGCTTCCAGCATCTGATTACGAAGATATTGATTATCTTCACTTTGATCAGCACGACGGATCATATTGGTATAAAAAGAATTCAGTCTTAACTTTGGCATCACATCAGGATTTAACGTCACCTGCCAGCAGTCATTCTTTTTCATTACCACGACATCCGGGATCTGATAATCAGATTCTTTACTTTCAAACTCCAGCCCAGGATATGGCTTAAGAGTTTTCAGCAAATCAACCGCACAGCGTAATTGTTCCTGATTTAAACCAGTTTGCTTAATGAGTTTGGGTAATTCATTGGTAATCAGCAGCTCATAATGTTGCAGCAATTTAACCGCATCATTACGACAAGGGGTATTAACTGGTAGGCTATCTAGCTGAATCAATAAACACTCAGCTAGATTTCTGGAACCTACTCCAATCGGATCAAGACGCTGAATATGCTTGAGAACAACGAGTACTTCATCCTCTTCGATTTCTTCCTCATAATCCATGGAAGATAAAAGATGCTGTACTGATGCAGTAATTTCAGAAATTTCTGCATCCAGAAAACCCTTTTCGTCTAGAGAATCAATAATGCAGTATGCAATCAGCTGATCAATGCGAGAAAAATGCAGCAGATTAATCTGCTCGAGCATATATTCTTGTAAGCTTTGCTGGCTTTGACGGTTATCTTCACGCTCTTCGAATTCTGCTGCACCCAGACTTGTCGGTTGATGAGTATAGACATCATCCCAGTCGGTATCTACAGGTAGATCGTCCGGAAGATGGTCTGCATTGAGTTCATTGGTTAAATCCTTTTGACTCGCATCAACAGTCGAAAGACTTTCAACACTGATTTGCTCTTCAACTTTTTCTAACAAAGGATTACTATCAAGTTGTAGCTGGATTTCTTGCTCTAGTTCTAGACTGGATAATTGTAATAAGCGGATTGCTTGTTGTAACTGTGGAGTTAATGACAGCGAGTTGGCAATTCGTAATCCCACTGATAATTTCATATGACCCCCTAATAAAAATCTCGTTTTATAAGCAATTTTCATGCCGTTTTAACTTTTATAACATAGTTTGATAAAAAAACACACAAAACTATAGTGATTTCATGAACTCTACCGTCATTTTTATATAATTTTTTAAGCATTATTAATCACTTATTTTTATTAAACAGTAATTAACCAATTTGTAAATTAATATAATTTGATTTAATTTTTTAAATCTCACGCATAAAAAAAGCCCCCTGCGTGAGCAGAGGGCTTTTTAGGAATAATGAGCTGGCGATGACTTACTCTCACATGGGAGACCCCACACTACCATCAGCGCTAAGAGGTTTCACTTCTGAGTTCGGGAAGGGATCAGGTGGTTCACTCTTGCTATGGTCGCCAGCACAACTGGTATGCTTACTCGCTATGGTCTTATCTACGTTGCTTGCGCTTCGTTTGCCTAGCTTTCTTCAAATAGAATGCATTAACAGATGTATCTAAGTTGCAGTAGTTTGTTCGATTAGCTTAACTAAATCAAGTTTTCGTCTGATCGTTAGATCAATATGAAATCAATTGATGCTTTATATACAACTGCTTGGGTGTTGTATAGTCAAGCCTCACGAGCAATTAGTATTGGTCAGCTTCATGCATCACTGCACTTCCACATCCAACCTATCAACGTCGTAGTCTTCAACGGCTCTTTAGGAGACATAAAGTCTCGGGGAAATCTTATCTTGAGGTAGGCTTCCCGCTTAGATGCTTTCAGCGGTTATCC
>NZ_VOZV01000011.1:0-93584 GCF_013419565.1 Acinetobacter sp. YH12072
TCAAACGAACAAATAGAGCAGATAGAATTTGCACTCAACCATCGTCCTAGAAAAACACTAGGTTGGTATACACCGAGTGAAGTTATGGCTGGTTTTTATACTGTTGCACTTGCCGCTTGAATCCGCCTTATCAAAAGATTCAATGTACTTTCTTATTCTTGGCTCAGTTAATTTCATGACGTACTTTCCAAAATTCTTGTCGTAACCTTGACGTAAATTAAGCTGGGCGAATTCAAACATGAGGTGCGACAGTTTCAAAAGCCTTATGATAATCAACAAGCTGAGCAAATTTCTCTAATGGTGTAAGCCAATCTAACGCTTTTCTAGGACGAGTATTCAGTGACATGGCGACTTGATTTAAATAATGCTGATCTGCCTGATTTAAATCAATCCCTTTAGGTAAATATTGCCTAATTAAACCATTCATATTTTCGCATGTACCTTTCTGCCATGGCGAATGTGGGTCACAGAAATATACATCTATGCCTAAATCTTCTTCGAGGATTTTATGTTCTGACATCTCACGTCCACGGTCATAGGTCAACGTTTTACGTAGTTCTGCAGGTAAATATTTCAGAGCTTCAGTTAAAGCCTTGCGCACTGATTCTGCCTTTGCATCAGGTAATGTTGCCAAGATACAGAGCCGTGTATTTCGTTCAATAAGTGTTGCTATCGAACTTTTATTGTCTTTACCTTTAATTAAATCGGCTTCCCAATGGCCCGGTATTTTTCTTTCTTGAACTTCGGCTGGGCGCTCATGAATAGTTTTAATATCCTGTAATATAGAATCTTTTTTAGGTTCACCGTTAGCTTTTCGCTTTTTATTTTCATGACGCAGACAGGATAATAAGTCTTTTTTCAACTCACCCTTTGGTAATGCTCGTATAGTTGAATAAATCGTTGTATGGCTTACATTCATTGTTTGATCCAAATCAGGAAATGTCTTTAAACGCTTTGCTATTTGCTGAGGAGACCATAAACAACGGATCGCTTCAACAATAAATCTCCAGAGAATTGAGTCGATTTTGAGTTTTCTGTGACCGCGTCTACGTCTAGCGAAGGTGTTATCAGAAGCATATTGAGCTTGATAAACGTCATTGATGCTATTTCTTTTTAAGCTCACGATAGATCGTACTAGGATGTCTTTTAATGAGTTCAGCAAATTTTCTGGCTGAAAAGCCTTCTTTTCTTGACTCAAGCATTAATGCAGTACGATCTTCAAAGTTAAGATGATGGTATGACAATTTTATATACTCCATAAACCCTTTAAATTAATTAGGTGGTTTATGTCGCACTTCAAGTTTTACTCTGCCCTGTATAATCGGTAAAAAGCAGCGATTTAAAGGATAACGCGGATAAAGATACTTTTTATTGTAGGTATAAAAAAAGGGTTTTAAGCTACTGTTTTCGCTTAAAACCCTTATAACATTAGTTTTTGAATCCTGGTAGGTATATCCAGACTCGAACTGGAGACCTCTACGATGTCAACGTAGCGCTCTAACCAACTGAGCTATACACCTAGAATGCTTGGCATATTATAAATTTTTCGATCTCAAAACAAGTCTTTTCATTTAATTTTCAATATATACGTACAAGTTTTAAGCAAATCTTTGAATTGTTTCAGATCTTGGTCTGAGAATTCCCTGCCTGAATAAATTGATTTTTCAAATAGTTTAATTGCTTCAAAGAATACAGACTGATCTTTATCCTGAACTTGCTGAGATAGCCGTAACATCCACTGATGAAAAGTCTCTGCGGGTTGTCTTTTTAATTTTTTTTTCAAAGACTGATTAAACTGCTGAATAGAATGTTCAAAAGGTGACTGTAACTGCCGATTTTTAAAATAGATTTTTAAAATATAAAGCAGTACGAGTATGCCAATACCAGATATTAAAATAATTACGCTGGAATAGACTGAACTTAGGCCCAGTTTCGCTAACCAGCCCTGCTGTGATTCGGCATTATAGCCTACGACCTTACTTTGCCATTGGTAACTTGCATAATCACTCCAGACTCTTAGTTTGGTCAGCCATATATTACGGTGTGATGTCCAGCCAGAATTACTTGCCCATACTCGCTCATCTTGCGAGATTAAATTTTGCATTCCATCATCAATACGTTGCGGGGCTACCATTGCGGTAGGATCAAAACGCTGCCATCTTTGGTCAATCCAGACTTCTGTCCAGGCATGAGCATCCAACTGACGAACTTCCCAACTTTTCCCATCGGGCGCCAATTGTCCGCCTTGATAACCTGTGACCACACGTGCCGGAATTCCAACATATCGCATCAGCATCACGAAACTGGAAGCATAGTGTTCACAAAAACCCTGCCGAAATTTAAACAGAAATTCATCAATCCGGTTTTTACCGAGTACGCCCGGTTTCAGGGTATATACAAAATGATTTTGCTGATACCAGTTTAAGACTGTTCGGATATAACGTCGTGGATCCTCCTCACTTTGTAGATATAAACGCTGTGCCAACTGTTGTGCCTGAGTATCCAAATGGGCTTGAGTCTGGGTATTCAGTCGCTGAACAAATTGCGCCGGTAAAATACTTTCAGTATTTTGACTACCTAGCCACTGCAGATGAATCGGTTCTACCCTTTGGGTTAAACGCCTTGGTACGATACTCCAATCCTGACGGTTATAATAACGGCGTTCCAAAGGCATCGATTTTTCCAGGCCCATCACCCAGAACACAGAAGGATCAGCAGCCAGATATTGGTAATTCCACCCTGATGTGGATACTGGAACAACTTCTCCAGGCTGACGGATTAAAGGCTGCTGATTAATAAAGCTACTGGTCCAGCGCTGTCCATCATATTCATCTAGCACCAATGCCCGCCAATACAACTCTGAACGTGGCGGCAGTTTACTCACATCACCAATAATCCTGAAAGCTAGAGCATTAGATTGAGATAATTCAGCAATATCGCCCGGTGACATACTGTCACCGATTCCGGTTATACCTTTATTTTCTGGAATTGGGATATGCCAAAGCGGTGGCAAACGCGGAAAGAAAATGAATAACAAAATAAAAAACGGCAGAGCATAAAGCACAAATCTGCCGACATATTTGGCATCTTGCTGTAAGGCTATACGTGGTGATTGCTGACTCTGCTGAAACTCACTGGTCTGAATCCGGTATAAGCCAATTAGACAGCTTAATAAGCATAGAATAATCACAACAGCCATGCCAAAAGATTGGCTATATAGAAATGAACTGGCCGCAACAAAAAGCGCAAAATTAAACAGAATAATCAGATCCCGCCGGTTTTTCGTTTCCAGTGATTTGGCAAATAAAAAAGTGGAAAGAACTGCAACACCTGCCTCCACTCCTATAAAACTTTGGTGGCTAAGATAAATACTACCTAATGCTAAGGCCGTGAGAAGAAAAGTTCCTATTTTAGGAAATGGCTTTTGCCGTTTAAGAAAAATCCAGATACACAGTAAGCTAATGACAAAGATAATGCTGAGCAGCACCGGGATGAAAGCTACTTGGGCAAGGATGATCAAGCCTAGGGTCAAGACGATCGAAATTCGGATTTTTCCATCAATCATAGATTCACCCGTTATGCCTGAGCCAATAATTGTTTGGCCTTACGTAACTGTTCTTCACCTGCTCCCTGCGGCAATTCTGCCTGAGGTAAATGCAGTGCATATGCACATTGCTGCTGCTCACATTGCTCAATCAGTCCCATCATCAAGCCCAGTTTCTCCTCATGCGACTGGCTAGGCATGTGTTCATAATGAATCTCAAAGCTATGTTCATCCTGATACTGTTCAAAGACTTTGACATACAAGCCTTGCCCACGTGCAAACTGTTTCCAGGAAACCGCCTGCAATGAGTCTCCAGATTGATAATTTCGTAATTCACGGAACTCATCCATATCCGGTTCAAAGCTATTCTGATAAATCTTGTTTTCCGAAGTATTGTTTTGAGCTTTAGGTGCCACCCAAGCAAACTGATGATGATAAAGATAGGTCCAGGCTCGTACCAGGCCAAAGGGATAAACCGAATAGATCTGAATCACCGGATACTCAAATTTACCGCGACGTTCAGCATAAAATGGCAGCACCCAATGCTGTTTCTGTTCACTCAGATAAACTTTCTCCAGCTGATTGCCGGCCTTAATATACAGATAACGCGGCCGGGCTGTCGCTTGCTGAAAATAAAAATATAGATTAAGCGCATGACCCACCTGCCCAACGTCTTCAGCAACCATTTCGATATCTAGATCATGCAACTGTTTAAAGGTCAGATAGAAGCTAACACATAGCACTGCACTAATCAGAAAACAGAAGCCTAAGATCAGGTTATTGGCATAGTTCACGCCAGCAATAAAGGTGATAAAAATCAAAACCAGATACAGATAACCCTGCTGATAAATAAAGACCAGTACATCCTTTTGAGAAAGTCGTTTTTGCTGTGAAAATTGAAAGCGTTTCGCCAGCCAGTTTTGCCAGGTTTTATCCAAGAGCGGACTCCTTTAACTGACTGCGACCTGTTGCATCACATTTAATGTTTCTGCATCGCTCAGCCCCAGACGATGGGCGGCGACTGCCACAAAAACGGCTTGTACATCGTCCGGAGTTACAAAGCTACGTTGCTGAATAATGGCATTCGCCTGTGCTGCACGTTTAAGCGCCAGCAAACCTCGTGTTGATAAGCCTTGGCGTTTCTTACGGGTTTCTTCCGCAAGATCTAGCATATATTCCTGAACCGCTTCACTGATAAAAATCTGCTGGGTTAACTGCTGTAATTCCAGCACTTCATTTTCAGTAAATACATGTGCCAAGCTAGCGATCAAGGCAAAACGGGATTCTTGCTGTAATAACAGTTTTTCAGCATGACGGGATGGATAACCTAAAGACAGACGCATTAAAAAGCGGTCTAGCTGAGATTCAGGCAAGGCATAAGTGCCACTTTGAAATAAGGGGTTCTGGGTCGCGATTACCCAGAATGGCTTAGGCAAAGCATAACGTATCCCATCGACAGTGGCATAGCCTTCTTCCATCGCCTCCAGCAAGGCACTCTGAGTTTTGGGACTGGAACGGTTAATTTCATCTGCCAGCAAAATCTGGGTAAAAATAGGCCCCTGCTTAAACTCGAATTGATGTTCTTTCTGGTTAAACATATTGATACCGATCACATCACTGGCCAGCATGTCATTGGTAAACTGAATTCGCTGAAATTTCAGTCCTGCGAGATGGGCTAGGCTGCTTGCCAATGTTGTCTTGCCCAAACCGGGTAAATCTTCAAACAAGACATGCCCGCCTGCAATCAGACAGCATAGGGCTAATCTGGTCTGTGCATGTTTATCCAGAACAATGGCATTAATTTCTTGGAAAAATTTTTGAATCTTGGGTGCATAATCAGCCAGCTTCTGTTCAAGCTCATCATTGTTGTGCGCAATATCCAGCTTTTCTTTTTGTTTCATGCCCCAGATCACAATATTTTCCCTAATAAAACATGCTGTAGGATTAACATACACTGTTTTTTAAAATTCCCCAAAGATCAGTCATCTGCCGACTTTATTTCTGCAGAATAAATTAGGAATTTTAGAAATTTTATATGATTAAATTTCCTATAAGAGCCAATTGAAGCTTTAAGATTAAAGTTTAGAAAAATTACATTTTGATTGGCATATTTATTAGAAATAACAGGCTATTAAAAACCTTTGAGATTTGATTTTATACCTAAAAGGTAAAGACTTTTAAAAATTTAAATTCCCAATGTCAAAATAGATCATAATTTTGTTTTATCTTGTTTGAATCCTAAAATTTGCCCATAAAAAAGCGCCCCGAAAGGCGCTCATTTTATTCATCTATTAGCATGGACATTTCTTCATATCTCCACCGGCAGATGGATAACGCGAATCTACACAGTGACGATAAAATGTTTTAGGGTCCATCGCTTCCAGATCAGGATGGTGCTTTTTCATATGCGCCAGATAGGTCTGATAATCCGGCACACCCACCATCAGGCGGAAACTCTGCTGTAAACGCTGCCACAACGTTGCAATCCGTGACCAGTTTTTCGGGTTCAGGATTAAGTCTTTTTGTGACATCACGGTCATCTTGATGATTTTATAGATAACCGCTTTTCCACCTTTAGCAAACTTCAAGTTCATGCGCTGCTCCTTAATGTCCTTTTGCAGGCTGAATTTCTTCAGGATCGCGATATACTGCTTCGGCTTCATTTACAGTTGGTACAGGGCTCGCCAGGGCACGACGGATCACGCCAATCGCAGCAAATAGCATTACAAACGCTACGATCATAAAGAAACCACAAAGTGCTGCGTTGATCTGGTTCGACATTGCGACAGTCTGCATTTCAGCCAGGGTTTTCGCTGGTGCCAGAATTTCATTATTCGCAATTGCCGTATTAAAACGCTCTGCCTGTGCCAAGAAACCGATCTTTGGATTTTCATGGAAAATCTTTTGCCAACCGGCTGTCATTGAAGTAATAAACAGGAATACGGTTGGAACAATGGTTACCCACACATATTTCTCTTTCTTCATCTTGAACAGGATGACTGTACCCAGAATCAATGCCATTGCAGCCAGAATCTGGTTACCAATACCGAACAGTGGCCACAAGCTGTTAATACCGCCTAATGGATCAACAACGCCCTGATAAACGAAGAAACCCCAGCCAGCCACAGCAACGGCTGTACCCAGCATATTACCGAAGAAGTTATGAGATTGTTTTACCGCAGGAATCACGATACCAACTGTATCCTGAACCATGAAGCGACATGCACGAGTACCCGCATCTACCGCTGTCAAAATGAATAAAGCTTCAAACAGAATTGCAAAGTGATACCAGAAAGCCATCATTTCACGGCTGTTAAAGATTTCAGTAATGATATGCGCCATACCAATCGCGAAAGTCGGTGCACCACCCGTACGTGACAGAATCGAGTTCTCACCTACTTCCTGAGCCAAGAGAGTCAGCGCTTCAGGCGTTACCACAAAACCAAGATTACGTACTGCTTCAGCTGCAGTATCTACGGTTGTACCTAGTAGTGCTGCTGGTGAGTTGATCGCGAAGTACACACCTGGATCAAGAATCGCGGCACAGATCAAAGCCATGATCGCTACAAAGGATTCCATCAACATACCGCCATAACCGATTATCCGGATATCGCGTTCGTTGTTGACCAGTTTCGGTGTCGTACCTGAAGAAACCAGTGCGTGGAAACCGGAAATCGCACCGCAGGCAATGGTAATAAACAGGAATGGGAACATTGAACCAGCGAATACTGGGCCTGTACCATCGACAAATTTGGTAATCGCTGGCAATTTCATTTCCGGCATCGCGAACAGAATACCAATCGCCAGACCGGCAATCACACCAATTTTCAGGAAGGTCGATAAATAGTCACGTGGTGCAAGTAATAACCAGACGGGCAATACCGATGCAATAAAACCATAAATGATTAGTGCCCAAGTCAGCTCAGTACCCGTTAAGGTAAATAGCTGCCCCCAGTATGGATGCTGTGCAACGTTTTCACCATAGATAATGCCAAGCATCATCAATACGAAACCAATGATCGAAACTTCTGCAATTTTACCCGGACGGATAAATCGCATGTAGATACCCATGAAGATGGCGATCGGAATCGTAGCTGCAATACTGAATACGCCCCATGGACTATTGGTCAGTGCTTTGACAACCACTAGCGCCAATACTGCTAGGATGATGATCATCACACCCAGCGCACCAAGCATCACGATAATACCAGCAAAGGTACCCAGTTCCTGTTTTGCCATTTCACCCAGTGAACGGCCGTCACGACGGGTAGAAATAAACAGTACCAGGAAGTCCTGTACCGCACCTGCCAGTACCACACCGACCAGTAGCCAGATCGTGCCTGGCAGATAACCCATCTGCGCTGCAAGGATAGGACCGACTAAAGGACCCGCACCGGCAATCGCGGCAAAATGGTGACCGAATAACACGCTTTTATTGGTCGGCACATAATCCAGACCATCACCCAGACGATGTGCGGGTGTTAAACGGCGTGCGTTCAGTTCAAAAACTTTATTGGCAATAAATAAACTGTAGAAACGGTAAGCGATGCTGTACACACAGGCTGCGGCCAGTACCAGCCAGACTGCATTCACATGCTCACCACGACTGAGTGCAAGTATCCCGAAGGAGACTGCCCCGACTATGGCTACCAGGAGCCAGATGATTTTCGAAGTCATGGTTGACTTCTGTTGTAAAGTTTCCATTCAATCCCTCATTTTGTGAAGCATATAAATCAGCGTGATTTTTTTATTCGAGGTACTGCTGTTTTCCCTTGCGACTTTACGCTTGTTCCTTTCAAATTCCTCTAAGACTTTGGCATAAAAAAAGGGGATGATTTTAGTCATCCCCTTTGATAATAGTCTATTTTCCGACCATTATGCACGTTCTAAATAGTCACCAGTACGGGTGTCTACGCGAACGCTTTCTTCTTGCTGAACGAATAATGGAACACGTACTACTGCACCTGTTTCAAGTTTCGCTGGTTTACCGCCACCGCCAGAAGTATCGCCACGAACGCCTGGATCAGTTTCAACGATTTTTAATACTACGAAGTTTGGTGGGCTTACTGTTAAAGGTACGCCATTCCATAACATGATAGTACATTTTTCATTTGAATCGTCTTTTAACCATTTTGCAGCATCGCCCATTGCTGTTTTATCAGCAGCGATCTGTTCAAAGGTTACAGGATCCATGAAGTTCCACATTTCGCCATCGTTGTACAAGTATTCCATTTCTACTTCTACGATGTCTGCAGCTTCTAGAGAATCACCAGATTTAAAAGTTTTTTCCAAAACTTTACCACTGCGAAGGTTACGTAATTTAACGCGGTTGAACGCCTGGCCTTTACCTGGTTTAACGTATTCGTTTTCCATGATTGAACATGGGTTACCATCAAGCATAACCTTCAGGCCAGACTTGAAATCGTTCGTAGAATAATAGGCCATGATTGGCTCACTCCAAACTTACTAACTTTAAGCTATTGATGCTATGGGCTGTTGCAATGTCATTTAGCAAGTCTGACACGAACATGAGTTGCCACATGCACATTCATTTAATGTTGCGTATTCTAAATGAGCAATACACCAAGTCGCAACGAAAAAATCGGTTTTAACTTGCTGACACTGCTTAACTTAACATCAGCTATTCCAATACTGGTGCACAACCAGTCTTCCAAGCACATAAAAGTCTCTATGCTTTTGCATACCATAGCAAACTGATCGTGTTTAGAGAAATTTTAGCCAGCTTTCACATTCCCATCTGTAGACAAACTGCTAAACTGCGCACTTCTGGCTATCGCCTTCATCTTTTTTTGATCTTCCGGCATGACACAGTATTTATATCAAGAAGCAAATTGGCAATCGCAACTGAGCGACCTGATTACCGATCCACAGGAACTACTGCAAATTTTACAGCTTTCTCCAGATCAGCTGTTATCTGGTGCTCTTCTGGCCTCTCAAGCCTTTAAATTACGTGTGCCACGAGCTTTTGTTTCCAGAATGCAGCCAGGCAATCCTTTAGATCCACTTTTATTACAAGTGTTACCGCATCATCTGGAACTGGAAGACCATCCGGGATTTGTCACCGATCCCCTAGGTGAAGAACAGGCCAACCAGCAGCCTGGTGTTCTACATAAATATAAGTCACGTTTTCTACTGACCTTGACCGGTGCCTGTGCAGTCCACTGTCGTTACTGTTTCCGACGCCATTTCCCCTATCAGGAAAACCTGCCTAAAAATGAGGACTGGATCAATATCAAACAATATCTGGAAAGCCAGTCGGATATTAATGAAGTAATTCTAAGCGGCGGTGATCCACTGACCTTATCGAACCGAAAATTAAAAACCTGGATTGAACGACTAGAATCGGTACCACATCTCAAATTTTTAAGAATACATTCACGAGTTCCTATTGTGATCCCAAATCGGATCGACGAAGAGCTACTAAGCATGTTAAAAAACAGTAGGCTACGTATTATTCTAGTGGTACACTCGAACCATGCATCAGAGCTGGATGACCTGACCTGTAAGCAGCTTAATCAGCTGGTTCAGCATCAGATCACGGTACTCAATCAGGCAGTTTTATTAAAAGGGGTTAATGATTCTGCTCAAGTTTTGATTGATTTAAGCTATCGCTTGTTTGATGCTGGCGTGATGCCCTATTATTTACATGTACTTGATAAAGTAAAAGGTGCGCATCATTTTGATTTACCTGCTGAGCACATCAATGAGATTTATACAGAAGTTTTAGCGAACCTACCGGGGTATCTGGTTCCTAAACTAGTTCGAGAAATAGCGGGCGAGAAGAATAAGACACCGCTTTTTGGGGTTTCAACATTTTTGAGTTAAATAATAAAGATGAGTAAGCATACTGCAGACATTTTTCAGACAACGGCTGAACTCACCATAGAACAGCTAAGTTTTTGTCCCACAAATGCCAAAGCATTGCAGGAATGGGTCGCAGGAATTTCAATCCTGCAATTGGGGAATTCATCCAAGTCTCTGTTCAGTGCTTTACTGGAAATTTCCGAACTGAAATGTGCGGAAACCTTGCGTTTTGACCTGATTCAGGTATTGCACCCTACCCTTGAAAATGTTTTGGCCAGTCTTGAGAAACATTTCGTCAATCAGGGTCTGATCACGACAGATCGCAATGACCAGATTATTGAGCTGGCTATGCTGTTACGCAGCTATTTTGCCAAAATCTATATAGATATTGCCAAACGCTGTAATCATCAGCTGAATCATCAAAAGTTTTCACTATTTTCCCTGGGCAAAAAGAAAAGCCTACAAAGTGCCCGGATGGTGTCTATTTACTATGGCCTGCAACAGTTAAGCCTGCTGCTCTATCAACAGCATATGCTGTATAGCACACCTGGCGCCGGTCAGTGGTTGGCAGCACATCAGTTGCTTGAATGTGCGATGGAAAATAATTTCTATCAGACCAACATCAATCAGGTTCTTGGCACCCAGCACGAAATCCAGAATATTACCCAAGCCTATGCACGACTGATTTTGCTGGATATTTTCAATACCCATCAGATCCGCCCAGCTGAGATTCAGGGATTATATTTATGCAGTGCGGACTGGGCGAAACTGGTTCAGATTCTGCCAAAAGAAACCACACTGTCACGTTATGTGGTTGATGCCAGCAAAGATCATCCGCCTTTACTGAATTCTCATCAGGGTCAGCATTTCCAGCCAAGTTTCTATATTTCGACACAAAACCTGATGGAACACCTGACCGGCACGCAAAGCAAAAATGCCCAGTATCTGTCACGTAATGAAAAGCTGTTCCTGACACCTGCCCTGCATTTTCATATCTATAACCTGCTTTCGAATAATGTCGAACGCCGTCATGAACGTTATGAATATTCCGCACAGATCAATATCTGCTTTGGCTTAACGGTGGCGCATTTTTATCTGTCTAAGGGTAAAAACTTTAATGAAACGCTGGAACTGGAAGGCAATTATGGTTTCCAGAGTGAAAGCAGTTTTGTCAGCTCAATGCATAATGCCGTTCCAAGCGGATTCAGCAGTATCAAGGCGCTCGATCGCGAAGCCAAACAGATTCATACCGCTGAAGTTCTCGATATCAGTGTCAATGGTTACCGGATTAAATGGTCAGGTATCACGCCTGCCAATCTGAAAACTGGTGAATTTATTCTGGTTCAGGAAAAATCTCAAAGCCAGTGGCGTGGCGGAGTCATTCGCTGGATCAAACAGTCAGCAGATAAAAGTCTGGAAATTGGCCTGGAAATTCTGGCACAGGAACTGTTTCCTTGCGCAGTTTATGCCCGTACCGACAAACACAGTATCAATTATCAGCCAGCTATTCTGGTACAGATGACCCAGCTCGATCAGGTCTCAACCAGTATTATTGTCTCTGGCTCACAAATGTTTAGGGAAAAACAAACCATTCATTTACGACTTGGCCAAAAAGAACTCAGAATCTACCTGACCAAGGCACAGCTCATTACACAAAGTTTTATCCGTTTCGACTATGAATTATTAAATGATCAAGAAGAAGATGTCATCGAAAACTTTATACATAAGCAATTGAATGAAACTAGAAATCACGATTTATGGGAAGCATTGAAGTGAGAAATCCATTATTGTCTAAAAAGTTAAAACGTACTGAAACACGTTTACTGATCATTGATGATAATCAAATTAGATATAACCAAATCCGTGATCTCTTAACCAGTAATGAATATCAGGTCGACGCCGTTCTGCTTGATGATCTGCAATCTTTTGAAAAACAGTTAAACTTTAACTGGGACCTGATTATTTTTGGTCGTGCTTATGATCTGAAATATGAACAGGCCTTAAGTCTGGTTCAACTTTCGCAGCAACCTGATCTTCCTATTCTTTTGTTAAAGCCGGAAGATTATCAGGCTGAACAATATGCCCAATATATCCGTAAAGGCATTTTTGACATTCTGAATCTGGATTATCCAGACCGCTTCTTCCTGAATCTGGTGCGTGCCCTTTCCTTTAGCCGTACCATGCAAGCCCAGCGCCATTTAATGGAAGAACTGGAAACTGCACAAAGCCAGGCACAATCACTGGTAGAAGATAGTAACCGTGCAGTCGCAACCATTCAGGAAGGCATCCATATTCAGGCCAATGCCGATTATCTCAAATTGTTTGGACTCAAAAGCGAGGACGATATTATCGGTCTGCCACTTTTAGACTTATTACAGCCGCAAGATTTAAATGATTTTAAATCCCGCTTTAAAAAGATTTCTCAGGGTCAGTTTGATTTAGGCCGTTTTGATATTACTTCTTCGAATCCAAATGTGGCTGCTGCCAACCCGCTAAAACTGGAATTTCTGGCATCTAGCGCTGAAGAAGATGCACTTCAAATCACGATTGATACAGCGACTAATCAGGCGAGTGCCTCTTCTGAAAAAGTTGCAAACAAGCCAAATACCTTACAGTCACTTAAGCGTGAACTCAATCGTGAACCGGCCAAAGCCAATGCATTGATCACCTTCTCCTTTACTGCGTATGAGCCGCAAGTCCTGAATGGTGATTGGGCGACCTACATAGGTTATTTCCATGAAGTTAAGAAATTTCTAAAAGAGCAGGTTCGTATTCCACTCTTTAAACTGGAACATGATGTTCTGGTGGGGATCATTCAGGCAGATGCGCAAGACATTCTGGAATCCAAACTTGTTGGGTTAGGTTCATTGACCAAACCACAGCTTATTACAGTGAATCAGCAAACTTATCCGCTCAATCTACGCATCGGTTATACCCTGCTTGACGGTGAGTTGCGTGATGAAAGCCATTGTAATGAATTAGTCGGTCGGGCCTTCTCTACTCCTTTACCACAAGCACAAAAAACGTCTGAATTTGTTCTGGATATTCCTGCAACGACTCAGGAATCGATTTCAATGCCGAGCATTGACTTCACGGTTTCAGAACCCGTTATTCCAGCGTCTGAGTCCATACCGGTCAGTCCGGCAGTCAGCACTGTACCACTCACAACCTCTCCAGTATTAAAAGCACTGCGTGAATGTCTGGAACGTGGTGAAATTCATCTGAAATATCAACAGCTCTATGATAAAGAAGATACCAACCTCTATATGTATGAGGTGACTAGTGGCTTTATCTTTGAAAATAAATGGCAGGATATTTCTTCCTTGATGGAACTTAATGAAGATGATGAATTGTCTATTAAACTGGATCGTTGGATTCTGGTTGAATCAAGCAAGCAGTTGCACAACTTTATTACCCAGTATCCGGATGCCCGTTTAATCGTGAACCTGAACCGTGCGGTGCTATTTAAAGACCGTACTTTCCCTGAATTTATTTCCAAACTGATTACCATTATTCGCAGTAAAGTCGAGCATCCTTTAACTTTACAGTTCTCTGAAGAGGATATCCTGATGAACCAGCAGGATGCGCAGAAATATCTACGTACTTTACGTGAACATGGCGCGCGGATTGCGATTCGTAACTTTGGTCACTCTATGTATAGTGAAACCCTGCTACGTGAGTTCGATATTAATGGTCTGAGCCTGGATAGCAAACTGACCAAGATGCTGAACAATGATGCTGAAATTGAACAGTTACAGGAAAAAATCACCACGTACAATGAAATCAAACCAGTGAATATCATGATTCGTGAACTGAATGACATGACCTTATTTGCGAATGCCTGGAACGTCGATGCCCGCTTTATTCAGGGTGATTATTTCCAGAAAAAACTGGATCATCTGATTGATGTACAAGACCACTAAGGTCTTGTACTCGCCTTTCAATCTAGAAACGTGAAATGATTTTCTAAATTGCAGGCACAAAAAAACGGGCATAAAGCCCGTTTTTTCATTTTGGGTATTAACGTTTAACAGAACGTGACATACCAGCAAAACGTTGTTTGAACTTGTCGATACGGCCGCCAGTGTCAACGTTCTTTTGCTTACCAGTGTAGAATGGGTGGCAAGCTGAGCATACGTCTAGGTAAAGAGTTTCTTTACCAACAGCTGAACGAGTTTCGATTACGTTACCACATGAACAAGTAGCAACTAGTTTTTCGTATTTTGGGTGAATATCGGCGCGCATCGTCGATTACTCCATTAAGATGAAAGAAGGTTTTGCTGTCATCGCAATTGATCACTCTCAAATATTGAGGAAGGGCCAGAAACAGGATTCAGGCAGATCAACACCACAACAGACCATTCTTTTGGCCCACCGAGACGGATACCGTCAGAGCTAAGCACAACAAGTTGGGCAGTATTATACGGCAAACAAAAGCAATAAGCGAATTATTCTTCTGTATGTACCGCCTGTTTGGCCCAGAGATTCGCAATCACACCGCAGGCCATAAGCTGGATTTGATGGAAAATCATAATCGGTAAAACTATCATACCAAGTGGCTGACCAATAAACAGAATCTGTGCCATCGGTACACCACTGGCCAGCGTTTTTTTAGAACCACAGAAGAACACCGTTTTTTGGTCGGCACGATTAAAGCCTAACCAGCGTGGAATAAATAGCGACAATAGCATTACGATGGTCAATAAAACCGAACATGCCAGCAGCAGCAAGAGCAAAGTACTTAAGCTGACTTCACGCCAAAGTCCAGCCACCACCGCACTGCTAAATGCCCCATAAACCACCATCAGAATTGAGCCCTGATCGAATACCTTGACGATCTTCGGCATTTTTTGCATTTTTGGGAAGATCCAGGGACGTAGTAACTGACCTAAAATAAAAGGCACCAATAACAGCAGTGTAATCTGCAGGATCGATACCGTCGGATCGAAACCGTGCTGGGATTGTCCAAGAATAAAGAATGCCACCAGCATCGGGGTAATGAACATCCCGATAATATTGGAAAATGAAGCACTACAGATCGCACCAGCAATATTTCCTTGAGCCACTGAGGTAAAGGCGATCGAAGACTGTACGGTTGATGGCAAGAAGCACATAAACAGGAATCCCCAATATAATTCCTGCCCCAGCATTGGCAATAATATTGGCTTTGCCAGCAAACCTAGAATTGGAAAGAGTGCAAAGGTCAACGCAAAGACCAAAGTGTGTAATTTCCAGTGCATCAAGCCTTCAATTACGGCTTCACGCGAAAGCTTGGCACCATGTAGGAAAAACAGGATCGCGATGGCTGCTGTGGTGATCCAGCTAAAGACTTCAGCTGCCTGCCCTGACACTGGCAATACACTGGCCAGTAACACCATAACAAAGAGCAAGATCGTAAAGCGGTCCAATGCCAGCAGTTTAAGCATCTGATGTCCTTCCCTCAAAATTTTATTATTCGATAAAAAATACCCGGCTATCTTAACAGATGCCGGGTCCATGTTATGCATTCAGATTGATGTAATATTTTCATCCATACATGAATACATTTCACATATATCGCTTTATAACACTTAGTTATTACGTGCGTTGTTGTCTTGCTGGATTAGCTCGATTTTATAGCCGTCTGGATCTTCCACAAATGCAATGACAGTGACACCGCCTTTCATTGGGCCAGCTTCACGAACGACATTGCCACCACGTGCTTTGATTTCTTCACAAGCTTTATAAGCATCATCTACCGCAATCGCAATATGACCGTAGCCATTGCCTAGGTCATAGCTTTCTGTATCCCAGTTATGGGTCAGTTCAAGCACAGTGTGATTTTCCTCATCGCCATAACCCACAAAAGCCAAGGTAAAACGACCTTCTTCATAATCACGCTTACGAAGTAAAGTCATACCAAGAACTTCAGTATAGAACTTGAGTGATTGTTCCAGATTGCCTACACGTAACATGGTATGCAGCATGCGCATATTAATCATCCTTATTTACAGATTGTTTTTGGTGTTCACCGAGCAATTTTGCCACCCAAACGACCAGAATCAGGATTGGAATCCCGATTAAAGTGGTCATCAGGAAGAAATTCGGATAACCGATATTGGTCACTATAGTACCCGAATATCCACCTAAAATCTTAGGAGTCAAGGTCATGAGTGAGCTAAAAATAGCATACTGAACAGCGGTAAAGGACACACTGGTCAGACTGGACAGGAAGGCAATAAAAGCAGCGCCTGCGAGACCTGCGGCCAGATTATCGACAATAATTGCAAAATATAGCCACCATGAACTATACGGTTTAATCACTTTACCTTGAATTTCAACATTCTCGCCTGTTCCAATTGTAATCGGCTGAATATCAATATCCATCGGATTGGCCTGAGTCTGCGACAAGTCCACAGCATATGAATGCTGCTGGGTCACTATTGGCTGCTCCTGCTGCATTAAGCTTGCATTGATTCGCTTCACAGGTGCAGTAATCAGTTTCTCGGCAGGAATAGCAGCACTAAAGACACGCTCTTCATCCAGCTTGGCATCGAATTTATCGCCATTCAGCTCTAATACAATTTTTTGCTCTGCAGTTAAATCCGGCCCTAGATACTGACCGCGAACCACGATGCTATTCTCCTGCTCATTGGCACTGATCAGGTTATCTGTGGTAACAGGCAGAAGCTGTAATTGTGCTGCTTGCGAAGCATTCTGTTGCAGATAAGGCAGGTTGACTTGTACTGCATCTGCCGGATGATTCAGATAATGTGCACGAACCTGAATCTGTTCGGCCTCTTTAAAAGCAGTAGTGGGTACATTCAGTTTCCAGTAACCGACTTCATCTGTATCTGCTCGAAAGGTTTGCTGACCTACCTGAACTTCGACCTGCCCCAGCTTTTCACCAGACTTCACTAAGCCAATAAAAATCAGATTGGTTGAACAGGCCAGAATTGCGCCTACAAACATCAGTTTCATGATGTTCATTTTCTGGGCCAGCAAGCCACCTAAGAAACCGCCAAGCAGAGAGAAAATCACCCCATACACTTTCACGGCTTCAGCAATCTGCTCCTTGCTGAAATTCAGATCCTGATAGAACACATTGGAAATCACACCGGCAATAATATCGGAGACCCGATAGAAACCGATCAGCAATAACAGCACCAAAGCCAGCTTTAAGCCATAGCGATCAAAGAAATCTGCTACGGGATTGACCCAGGTTTCGAATGCCATTTGCTTATTCACAGCACCCATTTTGACCAGAATCGTACCCACACCGAAAGCGACAGCACCTGAACCGATAAAGCGTAAAGCCTCAAAACAGAACAAGGCAAAAGTATCTTGAATCGCCCATTGCTCAGTGAAACTCGATACCAAGTCACCGGAATAGACATAGCTCAAAACAAAGCTGATGACAGCCACAAAAAACACGCCGACCAGACGGAAATAATCGCTACGCTGATAATCTTTACGTGCCCGATCCACTTGAGGCTCACGGATGACCAGTGTGGTAATAATCCCAACCAGCATAACCGCTGCCATCGCCAGATAAGTCCATTTCCAGGCATCATAGATATAGTTGCCTTTGGCCGTACCTAAATACGCCGCCAGAAACAGAGCCCCAGCCCCAGCCACAATCATCCCGATCCGGTAACCCGCGTTATAGGTGGAAGCCAGTACGGTCTGCATCTGGGTTTCGGCCAGCTCGATACGGTAAGCATCAATGACAATATCCTGTGTTGCCGCTGAGAAGCCTAGCAGAACGGCACCTAGTGCCATCTGCTGTAAATGTGCCTGCCCCAATGCTGGATCTGAAAAAGCCATAATTGAAATCGCAGTTACAATCAGGATCTGGGCAATCAATAGCCAGGCTCTTCGTCTACCCAAAGCTTTAGTCAAAAATGGGACAGGTAATTCATCGATCAGTGGCGCCCAGACGAACTTGAATGAATAGCCAAGGGCAGCCCAGCTGAAAAAGGTCACGGCACTTTTACTGATTCCGGCTTCACCGAGCCATAAAGACAAACTGGAAAAAATCAAAAGAATCGGGACACCGGCTGAAAATCCGAGAAACAGCATGATCAGGGCACGTCGATCCAGAAATGCTGTAAATGCGGATTTCCAACCCGTCGTTTGTGTTGTCATTGCCTTGTTATTTTCCACGAAAACCAATTGCTGCTATTCAATCCTTTAATAACGTATCTTTCAACAAAATTTATATATTTCTCGCATACCCGTTTTTTATTTTGTGGCAAAACTGACATGTTGGCTTGAATTTTTCAAGTAAATCTGTATACCTTAAACCTTATCCACGTCATATTTCGTTTTGGACTTTCAACAGTGACTCAGAGACTCGATCAAATTCATTCTTCAATTTCAAGTAATACAACTATATCTCAACAAAACATCAGCTCCGACCTACTTATCTCAGCCTTTGAACAAAGCGAAATTACACCAACCCTTGAAAAGACATGCCTGAAACCGGCACAACTGACGCGTATTGCCGATCCGGATAAAATCCCGGCATCGACCAAGCGAATCAAGCCTTTAAATAATTTTCTAGGCCAGGACCGTGCCCGTGCTTCGGTTGAAGCCGGTATTGCCCTGCCATATTCAGGCTATAACATTTTTGCGGTGGGTACAGCAGGACTCGGCAAACGCACTATGGTGAAGCGTTTGTTGCAGCAACATGCCAAAACCATGCAAACGCCAAATGACTGGGTCTATGTCAATAATTTTCAGAATCCTCGTCAGCCTATCGCACTGGAATTTCCAGCCGGTCAGGGACCCAAGTTTCAGACGATGCTGCATCAAAGCTGGCAATCCATTCTAAAACAGCTGGAGCGCCGTTTTACTGCAGAAAGCTATCACAACCGGATTGAAATGATTCGTCAGGAAACGGGTGATGAACAGCAACTCGCACTGATCGAATTGACCCGTGAAGGTGAAGAACTCGATCTGAAACTGATTTCCCGCAATGATGAACATTGTTTTGTGCCAATTCATCTGAAAGATGACAAAGTACAGGAAATGTCTCAGGAAGATCTGAATGCTTTAAGCAATAAAGATCGTGCTGAGATTGCTTCTAACATGCGTTACATGGACAAGAAACTGGAACGCCTGGGACTTCATTTGGGTGACCTGGAAGATGATGCGCGTGACCGTGTTCAAGTATTGAACCGTGATATCGCTAAACAGGTAGTCATGCCACGCGTTGAGCAGATGCTGACTAAATTCAAGCATGTCGAAGGTCTGGAACAATATCTGAAGCAATATGCTGAAGACATTATTAATAATGTCGAAATTGTATTGGAACAGGAAGAAGATGATTTTACCCCTGCCCAGTTTAGTCGCGTACCAGCGCGCTTCCAGGCCAATGTGATCGTCACCCATAAGCCAAATAGCGGCGCACCCGTTATCTTTGAAGACTTCCCGACGCATTACAATCTATTGGGTCATGTGGAACAGTTGACCCAAAATGGTACGATTACTACAGATTTCACCTTGATCCGTCCCGGCTCCTTGCATAATGCCAATGGCGGTTTCCTGATGCTTGAAGCTGAACAATTACTGGAACAGCCATATGCATGGCAAGGTCTGAAACGTGCCCTGAAATCTGGGCATCTCAAGCTTTCATCTTTAGAGCATATGCTGACTCTCACCGGTAGCATTTCCATTGAACCAGCTTCTATTCCGCTGAATATCAAAGTGGTGCTGCTGGCAGAGCCAGAAATTTATTATGAAATTCTGGAACTTGAACCAGAACTAGGCAGTATCTTTAAAATCCGTGCTGATTTTACCGATACCTTGCAACGTAATGATGAAAATGAGCAAGCCTATATGCAGCTCATTGCTGACTATGTGCAATCAGATAAATTATTACCATTTGACCGTTCTGCATTATCTGCCCTGCTGACCGACTCAAGCCGTCAGGCTGAAGATCAGAGTTCCCTGTCACTACATGCATTAACGCTGGGCGACCTGATTCGTGAAGCGCATCATCATGCATTCGAAGCGGGTGATAAGATGGTGTCAGAAAAGCATATCAATACCGCACTGGATCATCGTAAATATCGCTTAGGCTATTTACGTGAGCTATTCTGGCAAGATCTGACCCGTGGCACTCAACTGATTGAAACTCGCGGTCATCGTCTAGGCCAAATCAATGCGCTATCTGTGATTCATTATGCAGATGTTGAATTTGGTCTGCCTTCACGCTTAACTGCTTCTGTATATCAGGGTGGTGGCGATATTCTGGATATTGAACGTAGCGTAGAACTTGGCGGCTCTTTACATGCCAAAGGCGTGTTACTGATGGCCTCTTTCCTGAAAGCCCATTTTGGTCGTGAACAGACTCTGCACTTCTCTGCCGCTTTGGCTTTCGAACAAAGTTATGGTCAGGTGGATGGTGACAGCGCGACAGTGGCTGAACTTTCAGCGCTTATTTCTGCGATTAGCCAGTTACCGATCGACCAGTCCTGGGCGATTACCGGTTCTATGAACCAGCTTGGTCAAGTACAACCGATTGGTGGTGTCAATGCGAAGATTGAAGGTTTCTTCGATGCCTGTAAGTTGCAAGGCCTGACAGGTAAGCAGGGTGTGATTATTCCACGACAAAATATGCAGCATCTGATGTTACGTAAAGATGTCATTGCTGCAGTCGACGATGGTCAATTCCATATTCATGCCATTGATAATATCGCGCAGGCTTTGGAAATCCTGATGGCACGTCCGGTCGGGACTATGGACAAGAAAGGCCGTTATAGCAAAAACTCGATCTTTGCTGCTGTGATGGAACAACTCGAATACTGGCAAGCCATTGAAGATGGTGCCGAGTTTGAGGAAGAACCTAAGAAAAAGAAAAAAAAGAAGAAAAAGAAAAAAGATAAGGCGCCTATAAAGGAAGTTCTGACCGATCCAGATACCTTAGCTGAGGCCTTGGTTGCTGAATCGAAAGAACTGGAAAAATCTGAGGGTCAGCAGGCAGAAGATTAATTCTGCCCCCTGCCTCACTATTCACCCATAAAAAAAGCGCTTCTCTCGGAAGCGCTTTTTCACATCTATCAGTTTAATCCAAGGATTAAGCTTCAGGTGCTGGACTGTATTGCTCTACTAAAGGCTGTAATTCACCTTTTTGGAACATTTCGAGCATGATGTCACTACCACCGATCAATTCACCATTGATCCAAAGTTGTGGGAATGTCGGCCAGTTCGCAATTTGTGGCAGAGTTGCACGAATATCCGGGTTTTCCAGAATATTAACATAAGCAAATGGACGACCAATTTGACTGAGTGCTTCTACCGCACGTGCAGAAAAACCACATTGTGGAAATTGTGGTGTGCCTTTCATATAAAGAAGTACTGCGTGCTTGGCAATTTGGTCACGAATTAACGCTTCGGTATCGCGTGCTTGTTCAGTCATTGATAAATCCTCAACTAATCTGTCTCGCATTATACCCAAAACAGAGAAAAACAGTACGTCTAAAGTAATAAATCCATTTTTATTTACAATTACCCTTTAAATCTGACCAAGTTTTTGCTTATATAAGTTTTTCTTTCCACCTAACAGTAAAGAGTTAGTCATGAACAATATTACCCTCGCTCCGGTACAAACTGATCAACCTTCACATTTGATGCCAGTCTTTGGTCGTCAACCGATCAGCTTTGTCCGAGGACGAGGTGCATATCTTTATACCGAAGATGGTACAGAGTATTTAGATGCCTTAACTGGGATCGCCGTTTGCGGTTTGGGTCATGCTCATCCAGTGATTGCTGAAGCAATTGCGGAACAAGCTGCAACCCTGATTCATACCAGCAACCTTTTTGAAGTGCCTTGGCAAACTGCTGCTGCACAGAAACTGGCTGAAGTCGCTGGCATGGAAGAAGTTTTCTTCTCCAACAGTGGTGCAGAATCGAACGAAGGCGCTATCAAAATTGCGCGTAAATTCGGTCATATGCAAGGTATTGCGTCACCAAAAATTATTGTAGCTGACAAATCTTTCCATGGCCGTACGCTGGCAACCCTATCTGCAACGGGTAACAAAAAAGTTCAACAAGGCTTTGGTCCATTGGTTGAAGGTTTTATTCGTGTACCTTTTGGTGATATTGAAGCCATTGAAGAAGCTGCAATTAACCATCCGGATATCGTGGCTATTCTGGTTGAACCGATTCAGGGTGAAGGTGGTGTCAACACTGCACCGCAAGGCTTTAGCTACCTAGAAGAAATCCGTCAGATCTGTAATCAGCACAACTGGTTAATGATGCTGGATGAAGTACAAACAGGTAATGGCCGTACCGGTAAATATTTTGCTTATCAGCACACCAATATTGTGCCGGATGTACTGACCACAGCTAAAGGTCTGGGCAATGGCTTCCCGATTGGTGCCGTGATGACTCAAGGTCGTGGTGTCGGTGTTTTGACTGCGGGTAACCACGGTTCGACTTATAGCGGTACTGCATTGGGTTCACGCGTGGTTTATACCATTATCGATATTATGCAAAAAGAGAATATCGTGGCCAATGCCGCTGAAAAAGGTGCATATATTGTTGAGCAGTTACGTAACCAGCTTGCAGATCATCAAGTGACTGTACGCGGTTTCGGTCTGATGATCGGGATTGAGTTGCCTAAAGACTGCGGTGAGCTGGTGGATATTGCACGCGATGAATACAAAACCATTATCAACGTGACTGCAGGTAATGTCGTTCGTCTGTTGCCTACCCTGAACATTACTCAGGAACAGGCCGATCAACTGATCGAACGTTTAGTGAAAATGATCAAGGCTTATCTTGCTTAAGTCTATCTTGAACAACAAAAAAGCCGCTTTAAAGCGGCTTTTTTGTTTATAGGGAATTTATGATGCGACTTGTAACAAACGTCCACCAGAGATCTGGCTAAAATATTGTTTCAATGCCTCCAGACAGCGCAGGACTTTAGTCGGTTGCTGTTCTCGATTAGGCATAACTGCATAAAGGGTGACTGGCGGAAGTTTCCATTCAGGCAAGACTTCAATCAGTGAACCATTTAATAAATCTTTTTTAACATCAAGATATAAAATCTTGGCAACCCCATTGCCTTGCAGGCACATGGCTTTTGCAACCAGGCTGTTATTGGTACTAAAGCGTGAGCTCAGTTCAAATTCAACCTTTTCTGCACTATGCACATGCTGAAAACTGAAATTCTGATGATTTTTAATATGCGTTAAAGGCAAAACATCATGATGTTTCAGGTCTTCAGGACGCGAGATAATGGCGGTCTGGTTAATATAACTTGGCGCAGCAACAAGAATCTGTTCAATCTGCATTAATGGCACAACCTGAAGGTTGTGGTCATCATCGTTCTGGTCAAATCGCAGGGCAATATCAATACGCCCTTCCAACAAATCAACCTCATGATTGTTTGTTTCCAGGTGGACTGTCAGGCCACGGTGTGCGGACATCCAGTGAGAAAGTGCAGGAATCACATGATTCGCACATACTTCCGGTAAGGATACAATACGAAGTTCACCAACAAGATCATCACGTAACTCGTTAATGCGAACCTTTCCACGCTCAGCAGCAGACAACATTTCCTGGCAGCTGTGAAAAAAAGCTTGTCCCGCTTCGGTCAGACTTAATTTTCTCGTAGAACGATTTAGAAGTACAACTTCCATATCCTGTTCTAAAGAGCGAATTTGTTGACTCACGGCGCTGGTTGTAATCCCTAGCTCACGTGCAGCACCGCTAAACGAGTTCTTTTCCACAACACAAGCAAAGACACCCATTGCTCGAAGTTGATCTAACATAAATTCCCCTCTAAACTTATGAGATGCTTCATCTTTTGATAAAAGCAACTCATTGTATTATACGGTGAAATTTACGTTTTGCATTATTTATTTAATTATTTGGTAAAACTGCTGTTGGATTAATCGGTTTTCCGTCTAAGCGAACCTGAAACTCAAGCATAGTACGGGTTGTACCAGTCGCCCCCATCTCGGCAATTTTTTGACCAGCCGTTACATTTTGGCCACTTTTCACGCTTAATTTACTGTTATGCGCATAAGCGGTGATATAGCCATTAATATGTTTAACTAATACCAGATTACCATATTCCTTCAGGCCATCTGCTGCATATACCACCTGCCCATCTGCTGCAGCAAAGACCGGATCTCCGACATTACCGCCATAACGGGTACCTTTGATATTTGCAGCCAGATCATAGTTTTGTAATACCGGACCATTTGATGGCTTGACCCAACGTAATCCCGCTGCTGTCGATACTGGGGTAATCGGTGCAGAAGTAGTGGTGGCAGGTTTTGGCGTAGTCTTAACAGTCGTTGGAGCTGGGGTGGTTGGCGCTGAAATCGCAATCGTTTGACGCTGAATCGGGGCAGCTTGGGTAACAGGTTGAGTCGCTGTAGTACGGCGCGCAGTAGTGTTATTTTTCAGGCGAATCGACTGACCCACATAAATACGATACGGTGGAGCAATATCATTCATCTCTGCCACACTGATATAGCTCAGACCATAACGTGCTGCAATGCCACTCAAAGTATCCCCAGAGCGTACCGTATAGAAGTCAGGCGCTGCGGCATAGCGGGTCATATTATTGACCTGAGGTTTAGTGGCACAACCAGTAATAATCATTGTGGAAACAACCACAGTGGACAAAACCAGAGTTTTGATGAAGCTGGATGGTGAAGCATGAATGAAGTATTTCGGTGACACCAAGGACATTATCTTCCTCTCTAACATCTATACGGTTGCAAAAACCCAGTAAGATTAGCAAAGTTTTACTACAATATACTTGTAAGCTTTCATTTTTCACAAACTTATAACATTCATTAGATTTTATTTAGAATCTGGGCTTGCAAAGTGTGAAGTGTGTCATAGTTTGTGGCATCCATCTGAATTGGCGTCACGCTTACATAGCCATTGGCAATTGCAAAAAAGTCTGACTCGATTTCAGTTCCTTTATGTTTTGGCATTGCGACTGCTTCACCCGATAGCCCAATCCAGTAAACCTGACGACCACGTGGATCTACATGACTGGTAATCGGCTTGGACTGGCTACGGCGTCCCTGAAAGGTCACTTTAGTTCCTTTCAGCTCAGCCACATCAGGAATATTCACATTAAAAATATGACGCTCAGGCAAAGTCGGCAAACCTGCCGCAATAAAATCATGTACCCATTGCGCTGCAATGCGATAATCTTCTGGTAAGGTATAAGATCGAACGTTTTGCCCACATAGAGAAACTGCTAATGCAGGTTGTTTGGCCAGACGGCCTTCAAATGCAGCCCCCACCGTACCCGAGTACAGCACATCATCTCCCAGATTGGCACCACTGTTAATGCCGCTGACCACCAGATCGAATTCAACATCAAATAAGCCGTTCATGGCCAGATAGACACAGTCAGCCGGCGTGCCATTCACTGCCCATACATCGGGAGAAATCTGGATCGGTCTTAATGGTCGGTCTAAAGTCAGTGCACTGGAAAATCCGCTACGTTCACTTTCTGGAGCTACCACCACAACACGTCCTAAAGGCCTCAAGGCCTGCGCCAGTGCCTGTATACCTGGTGCAAAAACGCCATCATCATTGGAAATTAATATATTCACTGCAAAATCTCGTTGAGCTAAAAAATGACTCGCTAGGACATTTCATTGTATTAGTTCAGGAATTATATATATTTGTAGCACGATATCCATTAATACATATGGCTTAAGATGATGAAAAAATTCTCTCTTTGGGGTACTTTGGCTTTAAGTTTGGCAACTTTTGTTTCTCCTGCAGTTATTGCCAATGATTTGACAGCTGAAGAAAATGACATGATCGTGAAAGAAGATGTCGCATCTGCACAGGTAATGATTGAAGTATGCCCGGGCATTATTGGTCAGAATGCAAAATTCGATACAACGATTCAGCAGCTGATTCAATCTTATCTAAAAGAATACTCAGACAAATCGATGACCTATCAAAAACTTCAGGCAGACAGTGAATACAAGACTGTGCTTGAAGAAGCACGTCAAGGTGCAAAACAGACTGCAAAAGACGAACAAAAAACAGCGTGTGAAGACGTTTTAGCTTATCAGGAATAAGGTCTTTCTCACTGAAATGAGACGATGCCAGCATCGTCTTTTTTCTCTTACACATTTCTTCATAATTCTACAGCTTCACTACATTTCCCCTCTTTTCAATTTTGAAAATATCTTTAAGCTAACAAATTATTGTTCTACATGTAATTTTTGAGTTTTTTGATGAAACATACATTAATTAAAAGTTTAAGTTTATCTGTTGTTGCTGGTATGACACTTTGGGGAAGCTCGGTTTATGCAGCAAATGAAAATATTGAAGTCACCCCGAGCCAAGAAATCACCAAGCAAGAATTAGCTGCAATTTATGTCCTTTCTGAAATTTGCCCAAGCATGGTCAAAGACAAAGCAAAATTCAATCAGGGTTATAACCAGCTGGTGACTGAATATTTGCCCGGCCAAAAAAATCCGGTTGAGCGCCTGAACCAGATGGTAAAACAGTCAGATTTCCGTAACATTCTGGCCGAAGCACAGAGTGATGCCAAAAAGGCTGGCAAGAAAAAGAATCAGGCCATTTGCAATGAGTTGGTGAGCTACAGTAAATAATCCACTTTTTTGCGTGATTGCTTACAATACTTTTGAAATAACCCCGGGTTTCCCATAGAAGTCAGCCTAGCTTTGTCCTAAAATGCTAGGCTCTTCGTGCTTACATCAAGATATTGGAACCCACTAGAAATGACCCAAAAAACTGCCCTTGCTGCATTATTATTAATTCCTAGTTTTAGCTTTGCAGCAACTGTCTTATCTGCACCACCAGAATTGAATAATAAATCTTATGTGCTAATGGACTACGAGACAGGGCAAATTCTCGCATCAAAAAATGAAAATGAAAAATTAGCCCCTGCTTCAATGACCAAGATGATGACCAGTTACATCATCGAGCAGAAGTTATTAAGTGGTGAGCTGACTGAAGATGAACAGGTTCGCATGAATGAATCTGCATGGTGCCGTGGTAGCAGTGCAGAATCATGTATGTATGTACCTTTAAATGGTACGGCGACTGCACTAGAAATGTTGCGCGGGATTATTATCCAGTCTGGTAACGATGCATCTAAGGCGATGGCTGAACATATTGCAGGGAACGAGGGTACCTTTGCACATATGATGAACCAGGAAGCGAAACGGATTAGCATGACCAATACCAGCTTCATCAACTCGACTGGTATGCCAGCTGAAGGCCATTATTCGACTGCGAAAGATATGGCAACTTTGGCTCAGCACATCATCAAAGACAGTTCAAAATACTATCCAATCTACTCTGAAAAAGAGTTTACTTTTAACGGGATTAAGCAAGGCAACCGTAATGCCCTGCTCTATACTGATCCAAGTGTAGATGGTTTGAAAACTGGTCATACTGATGAAGCCGGTTACTGCTTAACGACTTCTTCAAAACGTGGTCCGACTCGTCTGATTTCAGTGATTTTCGGTGCACCAACCATGAATGAACGTGCATCGCAAACACGTGAACTTTTGGCTTGGGGTTATGCAAACTTTGAAACCAAAAATGTTCAGCCCGCTAAACAGGTTCTAGCCAAGTCTAAAGTCTGGTTTGGTAAGGAAAATGAAGTGCAGATCGGCCTTGCAGAAAACTTTAACGTGACTATGCCTAAAGGTCAGGCCAATGCCATCAAGACTCAATTGGTCGTTCAGCCTAAACTGACTGCGCCTTTACAACCAGGTCAAGTCGTAGGTAAATATGTGGCGACTTTAAACGGTAAAGTAATTGCTGAGAAACCACTTGTTGCGCTGAAAGCAGTTGAAGAAGCTGGTTTCTTTGCCCGTATGCTGGATCATATCAAACAATTCTTTAGTAACCTGTTCTAATATTTATTATCAATATTAGATCTTACTAAAGCCAAAGCACACATTCATCGAATGTGTGCTTTTTTATTTTATAATGCTTATAAACTTTCAGGATGATACTGACATGAGCCAAAACATTCGCCCTTATCTGGATACTCGCCCGCAAGTCGCTGACTCCTGTTATATCGATCCGATGGCGGTGGTCGTAGGTGATGTTGTTTTAGGCGAAAATGTATCTGTATGGCCTTTTGCCGTAATTCGTGGTGATGTGAATCATATTCGTATTGGCAAGAACTCGAATGTACAGGATCATTCCATGTTGCATGTGAGTCATAAAAAGGCGGATAAACCTGAAGGTTCACCACTGATTATTGGTGAAGATGTAACAATTGGTCATCATGTAAAATTACATGGCTGTACCATCGGTAATCGTGTTTTAGTGGGTATCGGTACAATTATTCTCGATGACGTGATTATTGAAGATGATGTGATGATTGGAGCAGGTTCACTGGTACCACCGAATAAGGTATTAGAAAGTGGGTACTTGTATGTAGGCAGTCCAGTCAAAAAAGTGCGTCCACTGACTGAAAAGGAAATAGCTTTCTTGCCTTATTCAGCACAAAACTATGTGAAAGTCTCAGGCCATTACAAATAAATCGATAAATTAAGGCTACTTTACGTAGCCTTATTTAAATCAAGGAATAACCACATAATCATTCTTAAAACTATTGGCTTCAAAGTCTCCCTCTACCAGACGCACAAATTTCTGGTCAATCTTGTTCAGTTCTAAGCAATCATCTACATCAATCACGGCATCGGTATGAGGTTTAAACCAGGTCTTTTCAATGGCCAGCTTGCCTTGTGCTTTAGCCTCAGTCTTATTTTTTGCAGCAACTACCAGATATTTATGGATTTCACCAAACTGATCTGGCACATAAGCACCTAGATTGATCAGGAATAATTTTAAATCCTGTTTTACAGGTGTGTCCGTCACCTGAACCTGATAATTCAGATCCTGATAGCTAACACCATTGATCATCATCCAGCCATCGACATGCAGGCCTTTTTGCACACCAAACCATTGCTGCTTCAAATATGGGAAAGCTGTCTTAATATCTGAACTAATGACCGGAATTACGTCATGTACTTCTACATTGGCTTTTTCATGCTTGCCACCCAATAAAGTAATGTAGAGCTTAAATTCAGACATAAAAAATCCTTTAAAAGCAAAATAGAGAGACTTTAGCCGCATAGTGTAAATGAAACTTACTCGTTCAACTTCAAGTCAATCATCTCATATTTTTAAAAACCTGAAATTTACTTAAATCAGCATCAACATATTGGATAAAAAAATCCTAATTTGATCTATTTTTAAGCAAGCTTATTTGTATTAAAATAAGGTCCGAATTCCCCTTCTCTTATAAGTGAGTCACGCCAATGAAGTAAGTCTATTTTTCTCATCAACGATTATTTTTAGATTGATGTGCAAAATAGATTGTCTGGCTTGATCTTTTCTAGAAAAAATCTCTTGTTTATTTTGTGCATCCTGTATTTATGAGGTTATTTATGACTCAGCAGGCATGTGTAATATCCAGTCTGACTTTAGAATTCCCTTCCAAAGTCATATTTCAGAATTTAAATTTTACCCTTCCTAAAGCTCAGGTCAGCGCTTTAATTGGCCGTAATGGACAAGGTAAGTCTTTGCTCATGCAGCTTTTGTATCAGGCTCAGCATTCTTCTCCACATTGCTCAGGCCAAGTTTCCTGGCAAATGCATCATGCCTATCTACCACAATTGCATCGGTTAAAGGCAGCCACAATTGCTGAAGCACTCGAAGTAAGTCAATTACATCGTGCTTTTAAAAATGTTGAACATGGTACAGCCAGTTTCGAGGATTATGAGCTACTTGAGGATAGTTGGCATTTGCCGCATGAATGGCAGCAACTGTTGAGTTCAGCACAATTACCCACCGATCTGGACTTTCCCGTACAATATTTGAGTGAGGGCCAAAAGACCAAACTTGCTTTATGTAGCTTGTTCTTAAAGCCTGAATATTATTTATTGCTGGATGAGCCGAGCAACCATCTGGATCGTGAAGCACGAACATGGTTAATAGAGCATTTAAAGTTACATCCTGCTGGTGCGTTGATCATTAGTCATGACCGGACTTTTCTAGATCAGGTTGATCATATTTATTATTTAAATGAGCATGGATTACAGCACTTTACTGGAAACTATGCGGAGTTTTTTGAACAGTATCAGAAAAATGTCACTTCACTCGAACAGTCAATTCAACAGAGTCAGCGTGATATTAAACAGATGAAGCACAAGCAGCATGACGTTTTAATGAAAGCACAAAAGCGGGAACGTGCCGGAAACAAATTACGTGATTCGAATTCCCAAGCCAAAGTGCTTTTAGACTTTAAAAAAGAACAGGCTGGTCAAAGTATAGGTAAAGTTCAGGCACAGCACCAACGGCAAATTTCCAATGAACAATCTGAGTTAAAATTTCAAAAGCAGCAACTTGAAAAGATAAAACCTCAGCTATTTCAATTTCCAGACCTTAAACCACAGTCTGGTGAAATTCTGCGGGTTAAAGATTTAAAGCTTCCTTTTGGTACTCCACAGCCTGTGAATCTTGCTTCAAGTGCAGGTGAAAAAATCCATATTGCAGGCCGAAATGGAATTGGTAAATCCACTTTGCTGAAACTGATCGCCCAACAAAAGCAGCAACCTTTGGATCAAATCTTTCTGGCACGAAGCTGTTTTTATCTGGATCAAAATTTTAGTTTTCTCAATGAGACATTAAGTACAATTGAAAATTTAAGGCAGATAAATCCTGATTTTCCGGAGGTGGAATGGCGTAATCTGTTGGGTCAACTTAGAATTCGTGGTGATAAAGGTACTTATCCTTTGTCTCAGTTAAGTGGTGGTGAAAAACTCAAAGTAGCATTATTAGGTCTTAGCCAGGTCTCCCCTCAACCCGAACTTTTATTATTGGATGAGCCAGAAAATCATCTGGATATTGAGTCTAAAGCTTTGCTGGCAAGTGCAATTCGGTCTTATAAAGGCGCTGTGATTTTAGTTTCACACGATGAACAGTTTGTGCGTGATTGCGAGATCACTGAAGTATTCAATATGAATGAATAATTTTCATTAAACTTATATATGTAAAAGCCACCTCAATGGGTGGCTGATCAATCTCAGGAAATAAACTTATTGATTTGTAGTCACACTCTGAGAATATAAATTTAATAAATATTTTGACAGTATGGTATTCCCCACAAATAGAGAGCCTGATTCACTTAGGTGTCCATAATCCACCTGAAGCAGGTCTTCTCCTTGAGCTGCACGAATCCGACATTTGTATTGCTGCTGAACATCATCTTTTTTACATAAATGATCAATGAGGGATATATAGGTAATTCCCTGAGGATATTGTAATTTTTTCATTTTCTCGTCTACCTGAACTGCTCTTAAATCCAGTCCGGCATCAAATATAAAATCTTCAGTACTATTCCAGTTTTTCGGTTTCACCATCACTTTAGGAAGTGAAGGTTTCCATTGCGAAATTGGCCCCACAATGACGATATTGGATACGCCAAGCTGAAGTAAACTTTTCCCGATGTTTTCCCAATTGGTTTCGTCGTGCTTCAAGGCTTGGGTGATGACCACAATTTTGGGCTTCAGTTCTGCGATGCTCTTTAGTGCCAGTTTATTGGAATAATCACAGGCTTCTTTATAAGCCCCTTTATGATAGTTAATCTCGGTCAGCGATGCCCTGCAAATGGAAGAGGTTTTCTGATAAAAAGGGATATCATTGGATTTCAGTAATGTCCTCAGCCCTAAAGAAAGTGCTTCAGCATGAGAATCTCCCCATAAGAACACCCCGCCTTCCTTTTGTTTCGTGATACAGACCGGATCAGGATCATAACTATTATGCTCAGTCAGGCTCACGTAAGTATCACATTTCAGCCAATATGCATCCCTTAAATTTTTGAATTTTTCATTATAATAATCTAAGAATTTTGCCTGTTCTGATGCTGCGCCTTGGCGCAGATCTGTATTAAAACCATTAAATATATTTAAAGTAATTCCTAAGCTCATGAGCACTAGAGAAAAATAAAGCGGTTTTATACGATAAACATCTTTCCACTGGTGATATGAAGGTAATTTAATCTGCTCAATATACTTGTAGCTCAGAAAACCCAGAATTATAGAAAGGGCTATTCCGGCATATACATAATACTCAGGCAATGAGTAGATATAGATCAGCACCACCAAAGGCCAGTGCCAGAGGTAAATAGAATAAGACCAGGCTCCTAATTTTTGAAATACAATATTATTGGTAATAACGCTGTCATTTTGATGTGCCTGAATCATCAGGAAGGTACCGATAACAGGAAAAACTGCCAGATAGCCAGGCCACAAATCTTCTGCTGAAATGAAGAAATAAGACCCCAGTATAAGTGCCAATCCCGTTCTTTCCAGCAACCTTTTCTTATTTTCCTGTAAGTTCAAAGGGTAAAGATAAGCAATTCCCCCGATCATCATTTCCCAGGCTCTGGTAGGTAACAGGAAATAAGCCGGATTTGGCCATTTGTAGGTAGCGATCACAGATAGAATGAATCCTAAAATTGTTCCTGCCAGCAGCACAAATTTCATGGTCTGGATGGACATGAACTTGCGCATGGCAATGAGAACGAGCGGATAAATCATATAGAATTGCCATTCGACGGAAAGTGACCAGGTATGTAATAACCACTTTTCGTGAGTGCCTGCCTCAAAATAACCGGATTCCTTCCAGTAACTGATATTGGATAAAAAAGTCATGCTACTCGCTGCATGCTTACCCAATAACTTGTAATCAAAAGGTGTCAGATAAAACCAGCCAAAAATCATTAATACCAGACACAGCGCGGCCAAAGCCGGAATAATCCGATTCGCACGAGCCACATAAAATTTCAGAATAGAAAATTTTTCATGTTCTAAATCTTTAAATATGATTCCAGTCATTAAAAAGCCTGAAATCACAAAGAAGACATCTACTCCAACAAAACCGCCAGGCATCCAGGCCGCATTAAAATGAAATAGCATGACTGCAATCACGGCAATTGCTCTGAGGCCATTAATGTCTGTTCTGAATTTCATTGGAATCCTGTCCTATAAAGCCTGTTATTTATTTTAATTGTTATAAAATACTGCTAATTTTTATTAAATTTTATTTTAAATCAAATTCTTATATTAAAGCGTAGAATGCAAATATTACTGTTTTAGTATTTTATGTACTCATTATATTCTACGCTTTCTTTTTCGCCAAATACCTTTATTGTTAATCATCTAAATTAAAATCCCGAGTATCGACATAGCCACCGCCGCCTAAATTTTGTAGAATACAGTTTTTATTCCATGGTGCTCCTTTATGACCGCTTGGACTGCTCACGTCACTGTTGCAACTGTCGTCGAAAAAAATGGAAAATTCCTGTTCGTTGAAGAACATACTGAAGGTGTCACCCATACCGTATTCAATCAGCCAGCAGGCCATGTGGAGGCAGGTGAAACCATTGTCGAAGCAGCTATTCGTGAAACCATGGAAGAAACCGGCTATCAGGTTAATGTCACTGATCTGATCGGCATCTATACCTATACCCCACCGATGTTCCCGGATCGTACCTATTTCCGTTTCTGTTTGAGAGCAGAAGCCATCAGCCATGATGAAAATGCTGAACTGGATACCGGTATTGTCGGTGCAGTCTGGATGACGCTGGATGAACTGGTTGAAACCGCACGTGCTCGCAGCCCATTGGTGATTAAAGCCGTGCAGGATGCCCAAGCTGGCAAACGCTATCCTTTATCGCTCATTTACGAGCACCAAAATTCTCCCTTAATTTCAAATTTGGATGCCTAATCCTATGCAACAACGTGTCATCGTCGGTATGTCTGGTGGTGTAGATTCATCTGTGTCTGCAGCTCTCCTCCTTCAACAGGGTTATCAGGTTGAAGGTCTTTTCATGAAAAACTGGGAAGAAGATGACGGCACAGAATACTGTACGGCAATGGAAGATCTTGCTGATGCACAAGCCGTTTGCGACAAGATCGGGATTAAACTGCATACTGCCAACTTCGCGATGGAATACTGGGATCGCGTGTTCGAGCATTTCCTGGCTGAATATGCTGCTGGCCGTACGCCAAACCCGGATATTTTGTGTAATAAAGAAATTAAATTCCGTGCCTTCCTGGATCATGCGATCAATCTCGGCGCCGACTTTATTGCCACCGGTCACTACTGTCGTCGCGGCGAGACCATGACCAATTCACGTGGTGAGCAATATGCTCAATTACTGCGTGGTTATGACAATAATAAAGACCAGACTTACTTCCTGCATGCGGTTCATGGTCGTGAAATTAATAAGACCCTGTTCCCTGTCGGTGAAATTGAAAAACCACAAGTACGTAAAATTGCAGAAGAATTAGGTCTGGCAACAGCCAAGAAAAAAGATTCTACGGGTATCTGTTTTATTGGGGAACGTCGCTTCAATGACTTCTTGAAGCAATATTTACCGGCTCAACCTGGAAAAATCGTGCTGGAAGATGGCAAAGAGGTTGGTGATCATCACGGCTTAATGTACTATACGCTCGGTCAACGCGGCGGGATCGGTATTGGCGGTATGAAAGGCGCGGAAGAAGGTGCCTGGTTTGTGCTGCATAAAGATATCGAAGGTAACCGTCTGGTGGTCGGTCAAGGTCATGAACATCCACTGATGCAAAGTACCATATTGTGGTCTGAAGCGATTGACTGGGTAGCCGGTGAACAGGATATTCCTGAATCAGGTTTCCGCTGTACGGCAAAAACCCGCTACCGTCAGCCTGACCAAGCGTGTACTATTTTCAAGGATCCAGAAACACCAAATGGTGTTCGTGTTGAATTTGATGAGTCGCAACGTGCTGTGACCTCGGGTCAAAGCGTTGTATTCTACTCAGGTGAAGTTTGTTTAGGTGGTGGCGTGATTCATCATACCAATGCGCCTAAACCTGATTTTATTAAAGGATGATTTCGGCATGACGGAGTTACCGTTTCAACAAGCCACAACGTTGAATGTTCGTCAAAATCGTGCATTGGCGCTGGCAGGGGTTTTTCAGGCCACCCAGCTGACGCATATGACTGCATTGACGGGACAGCAAAGCATTGGTGAAAGCGGTAATTTCTATTTTGAGCAGTTGATTAAAGCCAGTTTAAATATCCGTCCAAGTGGCAAGTTAAATGCCCAGACCTTAGACTTCTTTAATCAGCTGGCCGATATTTCCCTCGGTTTAAAAACCCTGGAAAGCAGCATTACCCAACCTTTTAATACGTCCCCAAAATCCAGACTTCCAAAACTTTCATCGACCAAACTTCCAATGTCCTATGCCATGGCACTTCTTCAGTTAGAAAAGAAGGTCTATAGTAATCCCAAGTTTGTTGAAATCATCGAACAATCCCAGCAAAAAATCCTCAGACAGCTCTCCTTCTTCGATAACAATTACATGCACCCCAGCATCATTGCCAATCTCGCTCAAACCTATGTCGATACCGCCGGACAGATCAATCCGCGGATCATGGTGCGTGGCAATGCTGAAGCCTTTAAAGATTCCGGTCATACCAACCGCATCCGTGCTTCACTATTTACTGGACTGCAGATGGCGCACTTATGGCGTCAGCTTGGTGGCAGTTCATGGGGCATGATTTTTGGCAAGCGCAAGCTGCTACAGGATATCCAAAATCTCGCGCGCTTACAGTTTCAGGTGATCTAAACCATGTTGTTGTACGCGCACCGTTTTTCGTTTAATTCCAAAATTTAGGGAATCGATATGAACGCTTTAACTGCACTTTCTCCATTAGATGGACGCTATGCTAGCAAATGTGATGCGCTGCGCCCTTTTCTTTCTGAGTTTGGTCTGATCCATGCTCGTGTGACTGTTGAAGTGCGTTGGTTACAAGCGCTTGCCAACCGTCCTGAAATCACTGAAGTGCCAGCTTTCTCATCTGAAACCAATGCTGCACTTGATGCGATTGTTGCCAACTTCTCTGAAGAAGATGCCAACCGCATTAAAGAGATCGAACGTACTACAAACCATGACGTGAAAGCGGTTGAGTATTTCCTGAAAGAAAAAATTGCAGGGATTGAAGAGCTGAAAAATGCGGGTGAATTCATTCACTTTGCATGTACCTCTGAAGACATCAATAACCTGTCTCATGCTTTAATGCTGAAAAATGGCCGTGATGTTTTAATCGCGTCTATGCAACAAATTATCGATTCAATCGTGGCTTTGGCTGAGACTCACGCTGAACAGCCAATGCTGTCTCGTACTCACGGTCAAACTGCCAGCCCAACCACTTTGGGTAAAGAAATGGCGAACGTGGCTTACCGTCTGGCTCGTCAAATCAAACAGTTCAAAAATGTTGAATTGCTGGGCAAAATCAACGGTGCTGTAGGTAACTACAATGCACACTACTCTGCTTACCCAGAAATCAACTGGCCTGCTCACTCACAAGCTTTCGTGGAATCTTTAGGTCTAACTTTCAACCCGTACACCACTCAGATCGAACCGCACGACTATATGGCGGAACTGTTTGATGCACTGCGTCGTTTCAATACCATCCTGATCGACTTTAACCGTGACGTTTGGGGTTATATCTCTCTCGGCTTCTTCAAACAAAAACTGAAAGAAGGCGAAGTGGGTTCTTCTACCATGCCGCATAAAGTGAACCCAATCGACTTTGAAAACTCTGAAGGTAACCTGGGTATTGCAAATGCCGTATTGGCTCACCTGGGCGAAAAACTGCCTGTATCTCGCTGGCAGCGTGACCTGACTGACTCTACTGTGCTTCGTAACATGGGTGTTGGTTTTGCACAAAGCTTGATCGCGTTTGAGGCATGCTTAAAAGGTATCGGTAAACTTGAACTGAATGCTGCTCGTATTCTTGAAGATCTTGACCACGCACAAGAAGTTCTGGCTGAACCAATCCAAACAGTAATGCGTCGTTATAACGTTGAAAAACCATACGAAAAACTGAAAGCACTGACTCGTGGTCAAGCGATGACTCGTGACATGATGGTGAGCTTCGTGAATGGTAATGAGCTTGAAGCAGTTCCTGCTGCAGACCGTGCACGTCTGGCTGAAATGACCCCTGCAACTTATACAGGTAATGCTGCTGACCAGGCAAAACAAATTAAAGACTTAATTTCTAAAATCTAATTTAGATAATTAAGACCAAAAGCGAGGCTCCGGCTTCGCTTTTTTTATTTATAATTATTTTCAACTTTAAAACAAAACGACAGATAACAAGATGATAGATCATCGATTGAGCGGCAAACATTTGATCAGCCTGGGGGTTTTGGTGGCTGCGATCATTGTTGCCAGCATTCAGCCTCTGGAAATGCAATCCTATTTACTGCATCAGACCGGTACCCTATTTATGATCGGTATGCTGATTTTCTGCCTGTATAAAATCGGACTCAGTTTTCTTAGTTTTAATCTGTATATTCTGTTTTTATTCATCCATATCGTTGCAGCACATTATCTATATTCTTATGTGCCTTATAATGACTGGATTCAGACACTGTTTGGCTTTGACCTAAATGCTCTCATAGGCTGGTCTCGCAACATGTTTGACCGTTTTGTGCATCTGGTTTTTGGCCTGTTGCTCTATCCTGTTTTTTATCGACTGTTTCAGGTCTGGTTACCCCAGCAAAAACCATTCACCATTTTTCTTTTAGTCATTCAATTTGTGATGGCAACCAGTCTGATTTATGAATGGATTGAATGGCTGATCGCCATTGGCTTATCACCTGAACAGGCGGAAAGTTATAACGGCCAGCAAGGTGATATGTGGGATGCCCATAAAGATATATTATTAGCGACAGTTGGGGCGATGTTTACTGGTGGATTGATGTTAATTCCAGCAAATAAAAAAGCCCACTAAAGTGAGCTTTTTTATTTGCTGGAATTAAAGACTTAGATTTTATATTTTCTTATTTTAAATTATGGAAGTGGGCAATATCGCTGCCAATCATCTTTCATTTTTTGCAATTCATTACCCGTCAATATCTCGCTGTAATAAATATAATAGGTGGCATCGGGATATTGAATCTCATGTCTGTACATAATTCCACGTAGAGAAACAGGCAACTCTTCTGGGAAGTCATCCGCTAAATTCAGTTCCTCAAATTCATAGTTAAAATAACAATTTTGGATTGCTAAAAATGCTTCAGCCACGGTCATCTTTCTGCTCTTAATGGAAATATGCTTCATTTTAGCTGATGAGCAGTAACCATGGCTGATATTTATGAAGGTTCAATCCATTTAACCAGCTTAGATTCTGCCAAATGCGGATATTTGAACTTATCTAAATATTCAAAGCAGGCTTTTTGACCTTGAGGAATTTTCTTTAGATGCTTATCAAAAAATAGATGACGATTATATTGAGCACCATCAAAGCGGATGCTGACACGCTCAAAGTAACCACCACGACGAGCATTGAATTGGTAAAATTGAATCACGCCACAGTCCTGCGAAGGAATAACAGGTGGAGCATCTGGCTTTAAAAATGCGTAAAGTAAAAAGATTGAAGTGCCCGGAAGAAAGCTGAGCCAAAATAAAATTTTCTTCGATTCGTCAGTGGTTAATTTCGCTTCAGAATAGAACATACATAGCATCGGAATAAAAATGATACTGAAGAAGCCGAATAGTAAAAGAAACGTGAGCATATAAATGAGAAACCACTATAAGTCAGTTATTTATAGCACAATTGTTTGATTTTAGATCATAAAAAAGCCCACCGAAGTGAGCTCTTAGATTCATAACTGAATAATGAATTAAAGTTTAGGATCGCGCATCTGAACCAGATTTGAATTGGCTTTGGTTAGCGTATCTACCACTTTATTCATCACCGCTGGGATAAAAGAATCTGCAATTTGTGCTGCTTGCAAACCTAGTTTTTCGCCCAGCGTTGGTTTTTTACGGGTCTGGATTAAATACACATCATGTTGTGGTAATAGGCCTAGCAGATATTCATCGGAAGTTTGCAGTTTATCTACCAGATTCAGGTCTAGGGCATCCTGACCATACCAGTGTTCACCCGTTGCCACTTTTTCAACATTTAACTGTGGACGATATTTTTCCACGAAGTGTTTAAACAAGGCATGTGTCTGTTGCAATTCTTCTTCAAACTTGGCTTTGCCCTCTTCGGTATTTTCACCAAACATGGTCACCGTACGTTTGTATTGACCCGCAGTATAAAGTTCAAAATCGATCTTGTTTTCTTTCAGCAGACGGTTAAAGTTCGGCACCTGTGCCACTACCCCAATTGAACCCACAATCGCAAACGGCGCAGAAATCACTTCATTTGCAATACACGCCATCATATAACCGCCACTGGCTGCCACTTTATCGACACAGATGGTTACATGGAAACCCGCTTCACGTAAGCGCACCAGTTGCGCAGCTGCAAGACCATAACCATGTACCATACCACCCGGACTTTCTAAACGTACAATGATACGATCACGACCAGCTTTTGCTGTAGATAGAATCAGGGTAATTTCTTCACGCAGGCTTTCTACTGCAGACGCAGCCATATCACCTTTAAAATCGAGTACATAGATTTTCTGGTTAGTTTTCTTACGCGCACGCGCTTCTTTTGACAATTGCTGGCTCAATTGCAAAAGTTCCAGTTTAGATGAAGTTGTTTGCGCTATTTTTTTTCGTTGCTCATTAATGCGCGCATTCAAATGACTAATACGGATTTCAGCGGGTAATTTGGGGGTATGAAATAACATAAAAATCGGGTCTCAATTATTTATATAGGTTTTATTTTAAGATAAGGTCAAATGAATTTTTTTCAATAGAATATTGTTGTTTAATTGCTGAAACAGAGCAGTATCCATGGGGCTTTAGTAGAGCAAAAATAATTTGTACTATAAAAGATTGATGCCATGCTGATAACCTGCCCAGAGAATAACACCCAGCAATATAGCAGAATTCGTATATAAGGCTTTTTCCTGCTTTTTGAAATAGAAATTCAAACTGAGTCCATACAGCAATCCAATCAGTGTATAAAACATGCTGCCGCCTTGTAATTGATGCCACAGACCACCCATGCTTAAACTTAATGCAATCAGCAGCATCAGAAAAACTGACATCTTTTTGAGTGTTTCCATAGCGGATGCAACCTTTTCTTAACATCTATCTTTTGACAGCTCTGCCATGTCAAAGACGGCATATTCTATAAGAATTTCGGGCACAATAGGATTCGGTTTATTTTTCCACATTTCACTGATTCAATTGATATATCTTCTATTCTTTGGTTACTTTTGGATATAAAAAAAAGAGCTTTTTAGCCCTTCTTTCTTGAGATAAGACTGATTAACCAAAACGCCCTGTAATATAGGCCTCAGTGAGCTGATGATCTGGCTGGGTAAAGACTTTCTCGGTCGAGTTGACTTCGATCAGATCACCTAAATGGAAATAAGCAGTCCGATCAGAGACTCGCGCTGCCTGCTGCATGGAGTGAGTCACAATAGCAATGGTGTATTGGGTTGAAAGCTCGGAGATCAGTTCTTCAACTTTGGCTGTTGCAATCGGATCGAGTGCTGAACAAGGTTCATCCATTAGAATCACTTCAGGAGAAACGGCAATCGTCCGTGCAATACATAAACGCTGTTGCTGACCACCCGACAGCCCCGTACCCGGCTGATTTAAACGGTCTTTGACTTCATCCCACAGCCCTGCCTTACGCAAACTGTTTTCTACGATTTCTTCCAGATCATATTTATCCCGTGCCAGACCATGCAATTTTGGCCCATAAGCGACATTGTCAAAAATCGACTTTGGAAAAGGGTTTGGCTTCTGGAACACCATCCCCACCTGCGCACGCAGCAATACCACATCCAGATTCGTGTCATAAATATCCTGATGATCCAGCAACACCTTACCGGTTACACGACAGCGATCAATCGTGTCATTCATCCGGTTTAAAGTACGCAGGAATGTTGACTTACCACAACCTGAAGGACCGATAAAAGCAATCACTTCATTTTCATAGATGTTCAGATCAATACCTTTAATTGCTTCTGTTTCACCATAGTAAACATGTACATCTGAGGTACTGATTTTGACCTGATCTGACTTTTTCAGTGCTTTGTTTTCAGCCTGAGTATCAAACTGGGAAACAAAAGCAGTCGCCGGCTTTTGGGTCACAGAATCTTGGGTAAATTGTGTATGTTGTGGATTCACAGACGGATCCTTTTCTAAGGCATTTATAGTTGGATTTGCTGTATTCATATTCTGCTCTTCCTTACCAACGGACTTCAAATTTCTTACGTAACCAGATGGCTAAGCTGTTCAGGCTGATCATCATGGCCAGAAGTACAATAATGGCTGCTGCAGTACGTCCTTCGAAGAAGTTACGTAGCTCATTGCCTTGCCACAGGAAAATTTGCACCGGCAATGCTGTGGATTGATCAAATGGTGAAGCCGGTACACTTGCGACAAAAGCACTCATCCCGATCAATAATAGCGGGGCCGTTTCACCCAGTGCTTGTGCCACACCAATAATCGCCCCAGTCAAAATACCCGGTAGTGCAAGCGGTAAAACATGGTGAAATACGGTTTGTAAGCGTGATGCACCTAGGCCTAATGCTGCCTGACGGATGGATGGCGGTACGGCTTTGAGTGATGCACGCGTAGTAATAATCACAGTCGGTAATGTCATCAAGCTCAGTACCAGACCACCGACCAATGGTGCTGAAAGCGGCAAATGCATCCAGCCAATAAAAATCGCTGCACCGAGCAAACCAAAGACAATGGAAGGAACTGCCGCAAGGTTATTAATATTCACTTCTACGACATCGGTAATCCAGTTCTTCGGCGCAAACTCTTCCAGATAGATAGCCGATGCGACCCCGATCGGAATCGAAATAAAGATCACGATCAGCATCATGAACAATGAGCCCATAAATGCGCCTGCGAGACCTGAGGTAGCAGGTGAACTGCGCGAGTCCGGACTGGTAAAGATATTGGTATTAAAGCTACTTTCTATTATGCCAGAAGCTTTCATATCATCCGCAAGCTGACGGACTTCAAGACTGAGCTGTTGCTGTTCATCGGGCAGATCGCGGTCAATATTGCCAGCCAGCCAGACATCAACATTGGCATCTGCCAGAATTTTTACGTCTTTGGTTTGACCGACCAGAGCCGGATTATTCAGTACCATATCCCGCAGACGATACGCTTCTGAACTGGTATATAAATAGCCCAGTTCATCACGCTGGCTTTCCAGCTTACTGTCTTTGGCAATCATGCCATTTACAATCAAGGCATCCCAGTCAACCAGACCGACCTGCATTTGCCAATCCACCATACGCTGTTCAAATTGTGCCTGGGATTCTCCCGCAGCCTGTTTAGGTTTAGGATTAATATTGACAATGGCTGGATCAAAATGAATCGGCAAGCTCATACTGCTTTGCCAGAATGCCGGCAAACCTTTGCCCAAAATACTGCCGAAAAGAACTACCACAAAGAACAAACCAGCCAATACGGCAGAAAGCCCCATGACACGAAAGGTTTTTTCTTTGCGATGACGTCGTGCCAGAGAGCTTTGAATGGTCTTCCTGCGCTTTTCACGTTGCTCAGCAGCCACAGATGGATCAATAGGCTGATCTACAGGCGTTGTATTTGAAGTACTCATTAGTCGTATTGCTCTCGATATTTACGCACGATGTACAGTGCAACAATGTTCAGCCCTAATGTAATGACAAACAGGGTAAGACCCAACGCAAAAGCCACCAGCGCCTGCGGACTGGCAAAGTCAGTATCACCCGTAAGCTGATTGACGATGGTAATGGTCACTGTTGAGACTGCTTCCAGCGGATTGGCATGCAGTTGCGGACTGTTTCCTGCTGCGAGTACCACAATCATGGTCTCACCAATGGCCCGCGATGCCGCCAGCAAAAAAGCGCCAATAATGCCGGGTAAAGCGGCTGGTAATACGACCTGACGAATCGTTTCAGATTTGGTCGCGCCCAGACCTAAAGAACCATCCCTCAAGGCACGTGGTACCTGGGTAATAATGTCGTCTGATAAAGATGACACGAATGGAATAATCATGATGCCCATGACGAAGCCAGCAGTAAGCGCACTGGTGGCATTAATATCAATACCGACCAAAGCACCTAGACTTTTAAGAAATGGCCCCAGAATCATTAAGGCGAAAACACCGTAGACAATCGTTGGAATTCCAGCCAAAACTTCAATGGTCGGCTTTGCCCAAGCCCGGAAGCGTGGTGATGCGTACTCGGCCAGATAAATTGCAATCATCAGTCCTAAGGGGACTGCAACAAGTAATGCAATCCCGCTGACCATCAACGTTCCCCACAGCAATGGTAATAATCCATAACTGCCTTCGGCATGACCCGAGGTGCTAAAACCTGGATCCCATTCGGTGCCAAAGAAGAAATCCAGCGGACTGACAAAGCTGAAAAATCGCATGGCTTCGCCAAACATCGACATCACAATGCCGAGTGTGGTCAGGATGGCTACTCCAGAACACAAGGCCAGTCCGATATTCATGATCTTTTCGACCTGATTCCGTGCACGAAAATTCTGGCTGATCCGTTTTTTTGCCCAGACCAGACCGGCCAAAGCCACAGAAATGACAACTGCCAGTTTGGCAAAAGTACCGATGGTAGAAAATTTAGCTAATTGTTCTGCTGCTGCAAGTTCATAAGCAGCTGGCTGATCACTGACACCGAAACCGGAAGCCAATGCCTGTACACGGTCTATGACCACACTCAGACTGGCTTGATCCAGATGAGTCAAAACATCATGAGGCAGGTGCTTAATTACGACCTGTTCCAGCAGGCTAGGTTCAACAATGTTCCATGCCATCAGAATCAAAAATGCAGGAAGTCCACACCACAAAGCTACCAGTGCGCCATAATATCCAGGACGTGAATGTAGCATCGCAGAATTATTGCCCTGACCTGCTAGTTTCTGGCTTTTACTTAATCCGATTTGATAGGCGATGGCAATTAAAGCCAGTAACACACCTATAAGTAGCAGATTCATGTATTCTCCATGGTTCTTTCAAGGATTTTAGCCTGTGAAAAAACTTGCTTGCTATGAAAAGCCGATGACAGGTCGACTGTCACCAGCATTTTCCTAAATCCTGTTTTATTTCACTACTACGGCTTTTGCAGCCTTAAAGTTTGCCAGCACTGCTGCACGTTCTTTGTCTGACATTGAAATCAAGCCGGCTTTTTCTAGCTTGGAACCCTTACCCGATACCTTTTTATTCAGGAAATACTCTGTGAACTGTTGCAAACCTTTGATTGATTTCAGGTGTTCGCCTTTGACATAGAAGAACAACGGGCGAGATACTGGATAAGCCCCATTTAAAATGGTCTTTTCAGAAGGTGCCACGTTATTGACTGTAGCTACACGCAGACGATCACGGTTCTGGTCATAGAAGCCCAGACCAAAGACACCGACTGCACTTGGTGAGGTCTTTAAACGTGCCAAGGTTTCAGTATAGTCACCTGATATTTCAATGACGCGTCCATCCTTACGGAAGGTGCTACACGCCTTTTTCTTGGCATCTTTCGCTAGAGCCTTAATAGCAGCATACGATTCACAACCTGCATCCACCATCTTCTCCTGGAAGACTTCACGTGTGCCATGATTTGAAGCTGGAATTACTAGCGTGATCGGCTCATTCGGTAAAGCTGGATCAATCTGGTTCCAGCGGGTATATGGATTAGCCACCATTTTCCCTTTAGAAGGTAACTGCGCAGCTAAAGCAGCATAAACATGCTGAGGTCGTAATTTATAAGCGGCTTTATTCGAATTAGATGCAAAGACAATCCCGTCATACCCGATCTTGATTTCGAGAACCTGGTTCACACCATTCTTTTTACATTCTGCCAGTTCGGCACTTTTGATTTGACGCGAGGCATTGGCAATATCAATGGTATTGTCCCCTACACCATTACAGAACTGTTTTAGGCCGCCAGATGAACCACCTGAACCAACGACTGGTGTTTTAAACTGAGGGAAAGTATTGCCAAATTCTTCAGCGACAATACTGGCATAAGGTAAAACAGTAGAAGAACCTGCGATTTGAATAGTGTCACGTGCTGCATTCGCTGTCGTGGATGCCGCTACCCCCGCTGCAATTAAGATTGCTATATTTGTTAAGCGCATTCTGGATCTCTCTCATTTATTAAAATTTCGAGTACACCACTTTTGATTCAGTTGAGTACCTGTTTTCGATACTCACATTTTGATTTTGGAATATGACAGCCGGGTTACAGCTTTATGACGGTTTTATGATAATTAATCCGTCACCTGATCAAGACAATATAATAGAAAAAAGACCCTGTTCAGGGTCTTTTCATTTAAGTAGTGGGTTCAGTAGATTCAGGTAAAAGTACAGGTTTCCTAAGATATTTCATCACATACATCACCGTCAAAAACAGCAGCCAGACCGGCACCAATGCAACAGCAATCTGCATTTCTTTGGTAAAGCTCATGATCATTAAGATCATGATGATAAATGAAATCGTCAGGTAATTACTCCAGCGGCCAAACAGACTTGGGAATGCGGTCGTCTGCTGCTGTTCCTGCATGGCTTTTCTGAATTTCAGATGGGTCAGTGAAATCATCAGCCAGTTAATCACCAGAGCTGAAACCACCAGTAGCATCAGAATACCAAAAGCTTCACCCGGCATGAGGTAATTCATTAATACACAGATACCGGAGACTGCTGCCGAGAATAGAACAGCATTCACCGGGATACCACGGCGGTTAATTTTCTTTAAGAATGCCGGTGCATTACCCTGCTGAGCCAGACCCAATAACATACGGGTATTACAGTAAATACAACTGTTATAGACTGAAAGTGCAGCGACCAAGACTACAAAATTAAGAACATTGGCCACGCCGTGACTATTCAATGACTGGAAAATCATTACGAACGGACTACCGCCTTGCGCCACCAGATTCCATGGATAGAGACATAGCAACACACCTATGGCGCCAATATAAAAAATGAGTACACGGTAGACAATTTGATTGACTGCTTTTGGAATGGTCTTTTCTGGATTTTTGGTTTCACTAGCAGCAATACCAATCAGCTCCAGCCCACCAAATGCAAACATAATCACGGCAAGTGCCATCATAAAACCCGACCAGCCCTCAGGGAAAAATCCGCCATGCTGCCACAAGTTGGTCACACTGGCCTGACTTCCTGCAGAACCGCTAAACAGCAGATAGATCCCGAATCCGATCATGCTTAAAATGACAATGATCTTGACCATGGAAAATATAAATTCGCTCTCACCGAAGAATTTGACATTGACCAGATTGATCCCATTCATAAGCAGGAAGAATGCCAGTGCCGTGAGCCAGGTCGGAATCTCCGGCCACCAGAACTGAATAAAAGTACCAATTGCACTCAACTCAGCCATACTCACTAAGACATAGAGCACCCAATAGTTCCAGCCTGAAATAAAGCCTGCTTTTTTGCCCCAGTATTTATTGGCAAAATAACTGAATGAACCACTGACCGGTTCATGCACCACCATTTCACCCAATTGGCGCATGATCAGAAATGCAATGATGCCAGCGATGGCATAGCCCAGAAGCACTGATGGGCCTGCCAGCTGAATTGTATGTGATAAACCTAAAAATAATCCTGTACCGATCGCTCCACCTAAGGCGATTAGCTGGATATGCCGGTTGGAAAGCTGTTTTTTTAATTGATGATCTTCAACATCCATATTGTCACTCCTTGTGAACAATTTTTTTAATTTCTACATTTTGCTAGATTGCCTTTTTGTAGGGAGGTGTATTCTGCTCAACCAGCTGCTTATAACCATATTCACCATAGTCATAGCGTGCCACGACTTCAGCAAACTGTTTTAAACGTTGTGGTGCATCCATACGTGGGAGTTGCAGTTCAATCAGACATAATTCCTCAGCCTGATGAACTTGTGCGAGTGTACGCTTTAATTCTGCTGGGGTTTTCACTATATGAGCCTGATGCGGAGTATCAGCAGAAAAGACTTGAGCAAACTGGCTGTATTGCCAGTTCTGAATATCGTTGTACTTGGCATTTTCACCCATGATCAAACGTTCAATGGTATAGCCGCCATTATTTAAAATAAAAATTACGGGTTTTAAGCCTTCTCTTAATAAGGTAGAAAGCTCCTGAATGGTCAGCTGAATCGAACCATCACCAATAAACAGCAGATGACGGCGCTGTGGTGCAGCAAGCATACTGCCAAGCAAGGCAGGCAAGGTATAGCCGATTGAACCCCAGATCGGTTGTACCAGATACTTGGCGGTCACTGGCAAGGTTAGTCCAGACAACCCCGCATTGGCGGTGCCCACTTCTGCCACAATCACATCATCTTCCTGTAAGAATTCAGAAATCTGCTGCCAGAGTGCAGTTTGGCTCAGCGCAGTATTTTCTTCGAGTTGCTGAGTTTGTAAAAGTGGTTTCGGTGCAGGATTAAAAGTACGTGGCTGATCATCTAAAGTCTGTTTTGAGATAGCTTGGATCAATTGAGCTAAATCCAGTCCACTGATCATCTGTCCATCTAGACAAAGACAGGAATCCGCCAGATACAGCATATTTTGTGCGGATACACGATGTGAGAAAAATGCTGTGGCAACATCGGTAAAACGTGGCCCAATAGCGATCAGGCAATCCGACTGTTCCACCAGCTGACAAGTCGATGCTGCGCTTGCTGCACCTGCATAAACGCCCGCATATAAGGGGTGACTTTCATTCATGATATTTTTGGCAGTAGACAGACAGGTATAGGGAATCTGCATGCGCTCAGCCCAATTTTGCAGGATATCGGTAAGCTGGAAAATTTCTGCTCCATTGTCAATGAGCAGGACTGGCTGACGTGCCTGTTTGATGCGTTTGGCTATCCGTGCCGCAGTTTCTTGCAGAAGTTTTGGATCACTCTGTGGACGGCTCAGATCTAGAAGTTGCTTAGGTACTTTAATCTGAAGATGGGTAATATCCGATGGAAGCTGAATATGAACCGGTCGACGCATCAATATACATTGCTTCAATACCCGGTCAATTTCACTCACTGCATTGGCTGGAGTCAAACGTGTCTGTGCTACGGTAAATTCGCGCATGCAGTTCATGATATTGTCATAATCGCCATCAATCAGGGTATGGTGTAACAAAGCACCCTGCTCTACGGCATGCAAAGGCGGGATACCGGAAATCTGCACCATGGCAACCTGCTCGGCATATGCACCTGCAATGCCGTTAATCGCGCTCAAATCACCAACCCCATAAGTGGTCAGTAAAGCGCCGACACCATGCAGACGGGCATAACCATCCGCTGCATAAGCTGCATTTAGCTCATTACAGTTACCAATAAATTCCAGTTTCGGATCAATTTCGATCTGTTCTAAATAGGAGAGATTAAAGTCGCCTGGCACACCAAAAATATGCTGAATTCCTAGCTCTTGCAGGCGCTGATTAAGGTACTGACCAATTTCCATAAACATTATTATTTTCCCTATCACTTATTATGCTTCAATTACAGAATATTGCATTTCATTTTCTGATTTCGTGCATAATGCAAGTCACAATGATTCAAAAACACATAAAACGTGTATCGGATAAGGATTCAATGCAATGGATGCAATGGATAAATTTGACTGGAAAATCATCCAGGCTTTGCAAAAAAATGGGCGCCTGACGAATCAGGAAATCGGAGATTTAATCGGTTTGTCAGCCTCTCAATGTTCTAGACGGCGTCAGCTGCTAGAGCAAAAAGGAATTATTTTGGGTTATAGCGCCTGCATTCATCCTGAAGCTTTGGGAATTGCAGTTTTGGCTATGGTTCAGGTCAATCTCAAAACACATGACGCAGCAGCGAAGATCGCTTTTCAACAATTGATTGAAGAAGAAGAAGCTATTCAGGAAGCTTTTTCTTTAAGTGGTGATGCAGATTTCATGTTAAAAGTAGGCGCTAAAAATCTGGAAATGCTGGCAAATTTTGTGACTGAAAAATTACTAAGCTGTAATTTTATCGGCCATATCAAATCTTATATTGTCTTAAATAAATTCAAGCAGTTACATTTTGATTTTCAGGCTGCCCGCCCTTTATTACGTTGATATATTTTAAGTAAAAGAAAAAAGCTCAAGTTAAACTTGAGCTTTTTTTGATTTAATTTTTATTGATATGAACAACCTGTTGAATCGTATTTTCGAGCAGGCCACTCAGTCCAAACTGTGCGCCGATGCCCGAATGTTTCCATCCACCAAAAGGTACATGCGGGAAAATCTCACCATGCGTATTGATCCACGCCGTACCACAACTCAGTCGTTGAGCAAACTGCTGCGCCTGCTCCAGATTGGATGACCAGATCGAACCACCTAAGCCAAAATCCGTATTGTTGGCTTCAGTCAGTACTTCTTCAATATCGTGATAACGAATCAAAGGTAACACCGGACCAAACTGCTCTTCCTGCACCAGACGGCTATCTGGGTTCACATTGGTCACAATTGTTGGTGCAATAAAATAGCCTGTATCCGGTAGATTCTGACCAGATGTCATGACTATTGCACCTTCATCCTGAGCTTCCTGAATCATGGTCTGAACTTTTTGGTATTGCTTGATGTTTTGCACTGGGCCAAAAGTAGTCGTCTCGGCTAAACCATCTCCCAGAGATTGTTGCTGTGCGACTTTTACTAATTCCTGTGCCAGTGAATCATATTGGCTGTCATGCACATACAGCCGTTTCAACGCTGCACAGGTCTGGCCCATGTTGATAAAAGCTCCATTAAAGATTCGGGTTGCCATTGCCTGGATATCGGTATCTGGCAAAACAATGCCTGCATCATTGCCACCAAGTTCCAGTGTCAGATGTTTGAAAGTCGCGGCTGCATTTTGCATGATTCTTTGCCCAGTCGCAGTTGAACCGGTAAATACCACTTTGGCAATTGCAGGGTGACTGGTCAGATTGGCACCGACCTCACCGCCTCCTGTAAGTATAGAGACCACTCCAGGTGCAACCTCTTGCTGAATCAGCTCACCGAGTCGAAGTGTCGACAATGGGGTAAATTCTGAAGGTTTATTGATCACCACGTTGCCAGCACGGATTGCCGGCATGATATGCCAGACAGCAATCATTAAAGGCCAGTTCCATGGAGTAACCGATGCTACAACTCCTAAAGGCCGATGATGAAGTTCGATCCGCTTATTAGCATCATCCTGTAAGATTTCAGTTTCAATCTTGAGTTCTGCCTGATAGCGGGTCCAGGCAATGGCCCCACCGACTTCAAATTCAGCCAGTGCATAAGGTTTGCCCTGCTCCTGCACCACTAAACGCGCTAACTCTTCCCGATGTTCTTCAATACGATCTGCAATACGATGCAGGATTGCCTGTCGCGTTGCATCATCCGTATTTTTCCAGTGTTGAAATGCCTGCTCGGCACTACGGATGGTATCTTCAATTTGTGCTTCCGAGGGAGAGGAACATAGGGCCAATACCTGCTCATCAGCAGGATTAATCACCACAAAACTTTCGGCAGCGCCTTGTACCATTTTTCCTTGAATAATACAGCCAACGGGTTGGGATACATGCAAATTAGTCATCTCTTCATCCTGAATCAGATATTTTTGTTGTTCCCTGACATTAGCTGATTTTGTCTGAATGGAGCTTGCATATCACATTAGGCATAAAGTCCTGAATGCACATTTTGTGCATGGAAAATAGAAGAATCATCTTTCGGGATGCTTTTTTGGAACTTTAAATATTGCTTCCTTTAATTTTTTGCCTATAGCTCATTCTTCCTTACATCCTGTTCGAATTTATGCAACAGGATGTCCTGATCTTTGAAATTTCGTAGAACATCACATTGGCCTATATTGGAAATAAAGAATCACAGTGATAGCGTCATGAATAGCACAACCATTCCAGTTTTCAATCCCGATTTACCGGTTCACATGACATTTGAAGAACATGACTGGCATCTCCTGGCTCAATATTGGTATCCAGTGGCCTTAGCCCGTGATGTCTCTGAACAGCCGCTAGGGACAATGTTGTTAGATATGCCACTGGTCATTTACAAGATGCAGGATGAACTAGTTGTGGCCAAAGATGCCTGTCCGCATCGTGGTGTGCCTTTAAGTCTGGGAAAAAATGATGGTCAAGGCATCGTCTGTCCTTATCATGGCTTGCGTTTTGGTACACAAGGTAAATGCAACCGTATCCCTGCCCATCCACAGCATAAAATTTCAGATCGGTTTCATTTACGGACCTATGCCGCGGTTGAACGTTATGGTCTGATCTGGTGTTCACTGACAGCTGACAAAGATGCTGAACCGAATATTCCAGTGATGCCTTATTGGAATGATGCAGATTATCAGCAACTGGTTTGCCCACAAGTCGACATCAAATGTTTTGCTGGCAGACAGCTAGAAGGCTTTATTGATGTCGCCCATTTTGCCTGGGTACATCCGGATACCTTTGGTGATCCGAATGATGTCGAAGTCCCGGATTACACCACAACGGAAACTGAATATGGTTTTAATGCCGACTATATCAGCAGTGTCGGCCGTTATCCGATTGGGTTAGATCAGCGCGGTCAGGAAGATTTTAAATGGCTACGGCATTTTGAAATTAGTCTGCCCTTTACCGCAACCCTGACCATCCATTTCCCTAATGATGCCAAACAGGTGATTATGAATGCTGCTTCACCGATGACCGCCCGTCAAACCCGACTGTTTGCTCCTATCTGTCGTAATTATGATAAAGGCTTACCTGTCGAAGAAGCCTATGATTTTAATCTGAAGATTTTTGAAGAAGATCGTCTGATTGTCGAAAATCAGAAGCCTGAGTTTTTACCGCTGGACTTATCTCTGGAAGCACATTTCCCGGCAGATCGCAGCTCCAGTATGTACCGTAAACTGTTAAGGAAAAAAGGCTTTAGTCCTTTATTTGCAGCTTAATCACCTTGAAGCTGATGATCTATATATGGATCAAAACCCAATAAAAAAGGAGATCATCTAGATCTCCTTTTTTCACCTGCAACCGCTTATGCGATTGGCGGTGTATAAGTACCATCAGCAATTGAATCTTTGATACGGTCCGCTTCTGCAAGCACAAGTGCCAACAGGTTCTTCACGTTTTCAAGCGTTGCAACCGGGCTTAAAGTCGTCATTTTCAGAGATTGAACCTGACCGACTTTAGTGACACCAATGTTCGCTTCACCACGCGCAAACAGTTCATCCGCGACGTTCTGATTCAAGGCATCGACAAACTCAGCTGGATAGCCTGCTGGAACCACACGGAACAATACCGATGCAAATTGTGGCTCAACCAGAAGTTCCAGACCATCAGTTGCCTTGATGTAATCTGCCACTTCGCGAGTCAATTTTACGCCATGGTCGATCATCGAGCCATAAAGCTCTTCACCCAGCGCTTCTACGGTCATCCACAATTTCAACGCGTCAAAACGACGAGTGGTTTGTAGTGACTTCGATACCAGGTTAGGAACACCGTGCTCTTCGTCGTACGCAGAGTTCAGGTATTCAGCTTCATAGTGCATGAAACGATAGTTCGCTTCATCTTTCAGCAAGAATGCACCGCATGAAATGGTCTGGAAGTAATGCTTATGGAAATCCAGTGTCACAGAATCAGACAGCTCGATACCATCCAACATAGAACGATAGTCATTCGACAGGATCAGTGCCCCACCCCATGCTGCGTCGATATGCATCCACGCGCCATATTTATTGGTGATTTCACGAATCTGTTTGAGGGGATCAATTGCACCAGCATCAGTTGTACCAGCAGTTGCCACCACACATGCCACGATTTTACCTTCAGACTGAAGATGCGCCATGGTTTTTTCCAGAGCATCAACATCCATCTGCGCATTTTCGTTCACAGGAACAGTCACAACGGACTGGAAGCCCATGCCCATCATCGCCATGTTCTTTTGCACAGAGAAGTGTGCATTTTCAGAACAGATGACTTTGACGTTACGCATTGCATCCGCTGGGATACCATCACGCTGAACCGACCACGGATTACCGTTTTCATCTTTCCAGTTTTTCGCGATGCAGGCATCACGCGCCAGCAATACGCCCATCAGGTTGGATTGCGTACCACCAGAAGTGAACACACCTGCCTGACCTGAACCATAGCCGACTTTTTGGCGTAACCAGTCAATCAGCTGAACTTCCATCAAAGAACCCGCTGGGCTTTGATCCCAAGAGTCCATTGACTGGTTGGTTGCATTGATTAGCACTTCCGCGATCTGGCTTGTGACCATCGTCGGGCAATGCAAATGCGCAAGCGAATGCGGATGATGTACTTTCAAGCTCTTGTTGAGGAATAGCTCAACCATACGCTCTAAAGACTTTTGTACGCCCAGACCCTCTTTAGAAGGATTGAACGCAATTGCGCTACGCAATTCCTTGATGCTACCGCCAGTATACATCTTGTCATTTTGCAACCATGCTGCAACCGCTTTGGTCGCCTGATCCATCGCCGACTCATAGTCAGCGATAGATGCAGCATCATTGCAGAGTAACGCTTTACGGTGTTCTGCAAAATCTACCATGAATTATGCGCCTCGAACTGCGACTAGAGCTTCAGCAACCGCTTTCTTGAAGCGAACCAGAACTTCTTCACACTCAGCCTGAGTGATGATCAATGGGCAAAGTAAACGGATCACTGTACCGTTACGACCACCTTTTTCCAGCAACAGTTTGTTGTTGAAACAAGCGGTTTGAATTGCTGCAGCCAATTGGCCATCAGCAGGGAAAGAACCCATATGGTCTGCTGGTTTACGCTCATCCACGATTTCAACACCGATCATCAGACCGCGACCACGTACGTTACCAATACATGGGAATTCAGCCGCCAGTTTTTTCAGTTCAGCTTGCAGGAAATCACCACGTTCTTGTGCATTTTGCGCAAGATTTTGTTCTTTAATGGTTTGTAGCGTCGCAAGACCTGTACCCATTGCCAGCTGGTTACCACGGAAAGTACCGGTATGGCCAGCAGGTTGCCATGCATCGAACTTACGTTTAATACCCAGTACTGCAAGTGGCAAGCTACCGCCAACGGCTTTAGACATTACAACCACATCAGGTTCGATACCAGCATGTTCGAATGCGAACATTTTGCCTGAACGCGCAAAGCCTGCTTGAACTTCGTCAAGAATCAACACAATGTTGTGTTTTTCAGTCACTTCACGGATTTTCTGCAACCATTTTACAGGTGCTGTTACCACCCCACCTTCACCTTGAATCGCTTCAAGAATCACAGCTGCTGGCTTGGTTACACCGCTTTCGACATCTTCAATGAAGTTTTCGAAATAATAAGTCAAAGCATCAACGCCCGCTTCACCGCCTAGACCCAATGGGCAACGGTATTCATGCGGATATGGCATGAATTGAACGCCTGGCATTAAACCATTCACCGAGTTCTTCGCAGACAGGTTACCTGTCATTGCCAAAGAACCGTGAGTCATACCGTGATAGCCACCAGAGAAGCTGATCACTGAACTACGGCCAGTAAAGGTTTTAGCAAGTTTAATCGCTGCTTCAGTCGCATCTGCACCAGATGGCCCACAGAACTGTAAGCAATATTCTTCTTTACCACCTGGCAGGTAAGCAAGAAGTGCCTCAGTAAAAGCATCTTTTAAAGGAGTGGTGAGATCCAGCGTATGCAATGGAAGACCGCTTGCAAGTGTGTCCTGGATACTTTGAATGACCGCAGGGTGATTATGGCCTAATGCCAATGTCCCTGCCCCAGCTAAACAATCAAGGTACTCCGTACCTTCAACATCGGTAACCCAGCAACCTTGTGCTTTCGCTATCGCTAACGGTAATTTACGTGGATAACTACGCACATTCGATTCCATCTGACTTTGGCGAGTCAAGTAGTATTCGTTTGTGGAATTGGTGGCAGGATTTACAGAAGAAACGCTCATATCGAATTACCATCTCTGATATGGGTTGAAAGAAATAAGTCTGGTGACTTGCGGTCGTTTGACTCGGTGCTTTATATAATCTAGTTAGACAATTTTCTATTCAGTAACTAGGAGAGGCGGATGATACAGTTTTTTTCAGGAAAATAAACAACTTTTAGTATCAATTTGCCTCGGCTGTTATTGAAAAAATATATCAAAAAATGTTGCTGTCTAAATTATCAACTTTATGCATGGCAATGACAAGGAACCCTAAACATTTTATGCAATTTTGTTGTCATGAATACAACAGTGTAATTATCAAACAATTATCTCAATAAGTATATAATTTTTATAACATTTAGTTTCTATATACCTATAATAAATAAAATATATTTTTAACAATCCAACGACAATAATTTCGGAATATCAACACATTTCCACCTTAGTATTTTATGATCAGCACAAGGCCAACAATTCCACTAAAACAGGACAACAAAATGCGTCTTTCTTCTTTTTCAGCGCTTGCTTTGCTCGGCGCATTATCTTCTGCCGCTTTCGCAGCTCCTGAAGAAACCTTGAATTATAATGTGGTGAATATCTCGGCAGAAGCCAGCCGCGATATTTCCAATGACCTGATGAATGCCAATTTATTTGTTGAAAAATCTAATAAACAGCCGGCTGAGCTGGCAGCACAAATCAACCAGTTGATGACGCAGGCCATTAATACTGCTAAAAAATATCCTACGGTAAAAATTGAAACCGGTTCACAGCATACCTATCCAGTCTATGACAACGACAACCGTAAGCTAAGAGAATGGCGTGCTCGTGCGCAGGTACGAATTGAATCAACTGACTTTAAAGCCGCCTCGCAACTGATTGCTGAGCTACAGCAAAACTTCCAGACTGAATCGATTAACTTCACAGTATCTGAAGCAAAACGCAAGAAAGTAGAAAACGAGCTGATGCTTGAAGCTTCGAAAAACTTCCAGCAACGTGCGCAAAGTCTGGCTCAAGCCTGGAACAAACCAGGCTATCAACTGGTGAATCTGAATATCAACACCAATAATTCGGGTTATCCACCTGTGCCACGCATGGCGATGGCCAAATCTGCTTATGCCGAAGCAGTTCCAGAACAGGAAATGGCAGCGGGTGAATCCAAAATGACCGTGAGCGCCAATGGTTCTATTCAGTTTAAATAAGTCTTAATAAAATTATTTAGATGTTTAAAAACCACCCTTTTGGGTGGTTTTTTATCACTTGAATATTCTGTGAAAAATCAATGCTACAAATTCATACAAACTCAGATATGAATTGAGCTTTGATCGGTTTAGAGTAACGGACATTTGTGTCAGCCCTCTCTCTCCTCATGTCACTCGATCAACTAAACCTGTATCTGTTTCATCTTCTCAATGTACCTGACCAAGCCTCGATCTGGATGATTAACTATGCCAGTCTGATAGCGCATGATCTGGTGTATTTATTTCTGCTGATTTTTGCTATTACCTGGCTGCGTGGCAGTCGTGAAATCAAAACAGGGATTATTAAAGCTGCGATCTTCACAGCAATCACCTTGTCGATTAGCGAGGTATTATCTGCCGTTCTAAACACACCCCGCCCTTTTGTCATGGAGGTTGGTCAAACCCTGATTGAGCACGCACCTACAGGTTCATTCCCAAGCAATCACATGAGTATTTTTAGCGGGATTGCCTTTGCCTATTATTTCTCAGCACAACGTGATTTGGGACGAATCCTGCTCTGGACTGCTTGGCTGGTAGCCTGGTCACGGGTTTATGTGGGTGTACATTTTCCGATTGATATGGTGGGAGCATTCCTGATTGCTTTAGCAGTCAATCTTGCCGGCTTACCGCTCTGGTGGAAATATGAGAATAAAATCATGAGCTTTATTTTCAGTATTCATCAATTCCTGTTTAAGCCTTTTATTCGAATGGGATGGATTAAATAAACTTAATCCAAATGTCATAAAAAAATCCCGCTCGAAAGCGGGATTTTTTTATAGACCGAAGATTTAGTAAATCGCCATATGATTACGGTGAATCATCTCTAAAGAACGCGCTTCACCCAAGACCTGATGCACTTTATCTGAGGCCAGACCTTTCACGATTTCCGCTGAACGTGAACTGAAGTTGACACGTCCTACAGCAATGCGGTGACCTTGTCGGTCAACACATTCAACCACATCACCACGGTCAAAATGTCCTTCTACCGCTTTGACACCGACCGGCAACAGGCTACGGTGATTCTCTTTAATGGCTTTAACCGCACCATCATCAATTACCAAACGACCTGCGGTTTGCAGATGCGCTGCCAACCATTGCTGATGTGCAGTCATGCGATCATCATCAGTGATAAATAACGTACCCAACATTTCACCTGCCATCAGGCGCGATAAAACATTGTCGCTATCACCACTAGCGATCAGCGTTGGACAACCAGATTTTGCAGCCAGACGTGCAGCACGGACTTTGGTCAGCATACCGCCACGACCAAATTTTCCGCCGCCGCCTGCCATATCAAACAGGCTTTCATCCATGGCACGCACGGTATGAAACAGTTTGGCATCCGGATTAGAACGTGGATCCGAGTCAAACATGCCTTCCTGATCAGTCAGGATAATCAGCAGATCTGCGTGAACTTGTCCCGCCACCATCGCAGCTAAGGTATCGTTATCACCAAAGCGAATTTCGTCAGTAGAAACCGTGTCATTTTCATTAATGACCGGAATCACATGCCAATCAATCAGGTGCTGCAAAGCATCACAAGAGTTGAGATAGCGACGACGGTCTGCCAGGTCATCATGAGTCAATAACACCTGAGCAGTTTGAATGCTGTGTTTTTCCAGCACACTTGACCAGGTCTGGATTAAACCCATCTGACCAATGGCAGCACAAGCCTGAAGACTGGGTAGATCGGTGGGTCGATTCTCAAGTTTCATTCGAACCATACCTTCAGCCACAGCTCCGGAAGAAACGAGAATAATCTCGTGTCCGGCATTGTGTAGATCCGCGATTTGTCCCGCCCAATGCGAGATAGCATCTAAATCTAAACCTTGCCCGTTTGCTGTGAGTAAAGATGATCCGATTTTAACAACGATTCGTTTACAACCCTTGAGCTGACGTTGCCCATCTACCACTTCTATCATCTTGTCCTCAGACTTATCTTTAAAAGATTAACGTACGTAATATACTTCTACGTCGCTGTCGTCATCATCTTCATCATCAAAGTCATCGCCGCCCAGACGTTGAGCGCGACGCATTTCACGATAAGCTTCTTTCGCAGCAATCGTTTGTTCACGTGTTTCAGCTTCAAGCTGATCACGGAATTCTTTCATCTCTGCTGCGTATTCAGGATCTTCAACTTCGCGTTCGCGTTGCTGCTCGATTTGATCCATCAGGTAATACACCACATCCTTAGTTCCTTCAGCCGTTAAGCCTGAAGTTTTAAAGACAGGACCTTCCCACTGCAATTCTTCAAGAATGTGATTACACCATTCATCGCGAGTATCTACAGCAAGCTGATCGACCTTATTCAGAACCAATACCACCGGTAATTTTGAAAGTGTTGGGGAGAATTTTTGCAACTCATTCAAAATCGCTTTGGCATTGTAAGCTGGATCTGAACCGTCAATCGGTTGAACATCTACAATGTGAAGCAGAATACGAGTACGTGCCAAATGTTTCAGGAAGCGAATCCCGAGACCTGCACCTTCTGCCGCACCTTCGATCAGACCTGGAATATCCGCCATTACAAATGAACGGTGACGATCCGCATCCACTACGCCCAGATTAGGTACCATGGTCGTAAACGGATAATCTGCCACTTTTGGTTTTGCTGCAGAGACTGCACGGATAAAGGTTGATTTACCTGCGTTTGGCATGCCGAGCAAGCCCACATCAGCCAGCACTTTCAGCTCAAGACGGATTTCACGGAATTCGCCTTTGGTACCATGCGTACATTTACGCGGAGAACGGTTGGTCGATGATTTGAAGTGGGTATTACCCAAACCACCTTGGCCGCCATGTGCCACTAATACTTTCTGGCCGTCTTCAACCAGATCGCCAATAATATCGCCAGATTCTGAATCGACGATAGTTGTTCCCACAGGAACTTTTAAAATAACTGATTCGCCACCACGACCAGCACAGTTTGCGCCAGCACCGTTTTTACCACGTTCAGCGCGAAATTTACGGGTATAACGATAATCTACAAGGGTACTCGTGTCGTCGTCAGCCTGAATATAAATGCTGCCGCCACGACCACCATCACCACCATCTGGACCACCAAATGGTACGAACTTTTCACGGCGAAAACTGGCTACGCCATTGCCACCGTCGCCAGCCTCTACGGTAATGACTGCTTCATCAACAAAGCGCATAATGCCAATCCTCTAAAAACTTTAAAAACCGCCTATTCTGCCATATTTTAAAGTATTTCTCGACTATATTTATTCACTATTCCATGAAGATCATGCATTTCAAGCAGATTTTTTTTGAGCTTGTATCAAAATTTTAAAAGTACAATCCAGCTTGAATTGATCGTCTGATGTACATATAGCTCGCAACGCTAAGTTGGTTGTTTTTTGTTATTTCTGCTTGTCGTAACATCTTCATATAGTGCAATTCTTGCAATCAGAGTTTTTGTTATGTCAAATCCTAAGGAAAGGAATACTATCAGTCCATTGTCATCACAATTTGTTTTATTGATGGCACTTGCTTGTGGTCTATGCGCAGGATCAGCATATTTTAATCAACCGCTTATCTATTCGATTGAAAAAGGTTTAGGCATTAGCACCAGTGAAGCTGGTTTGACTGTAGTGATTGCACAAATTGGCTATGTTTTAGGTTTAATGCTCTTGGTCCCACTAGGTGACTTTTTAAATAAGCGCAAACTCATTGTTAGCTTAATGGTCTTTGCTGCTCTTTCTCAGATTTTATTATCGTTAAGTAGCAACTTAAGCACGCTGTATCTATTTACCCTTTGTGCGACGTTTGGCGCAATTTCGGCACAAGTCCTAATTCCTTTTGCATCGAGTATTAGCCCACCCGAATCCAGCGCAGCCACTGTAGGTAAACTCATGAGCGGCTTGGTCATGGGCATCATTTTATCGCGAACATTTGCAGGCTTTGTATCGACCTATTGGTCCTGGAATGCTGTGTATTTCACCAGTGGTATCATCACTTTAGGTTTTGCGATGATCATGTGGAAAAAACTTCCGAACACGACGCCGCAAGCAGGTTTAACAATGATAGGAATTTACCGCTCGTTGTTTATCATTGCTCAAAATAATCCACATCTGATTCGTCGTGCCTGTGCTGGTGCTTTGGGTTTTGGTATTTTGTCGATGATTTTTACCTCTATGACTTTTGTCTTAGGCAGTGCGCCATATTACTTTACTGATTTTGAAATTGGTCTGTTTGGCTTGCTTGGTGTGATCGGGATTTATTCATCAAGTTGGTCGGGTAAAATTGTGGGACAAGGTAGAGAAAACTTTGTAGCAAAACTCTGTATTGCTTTGATGTTTTTCTCAACTATCCCTCTATTTTTTGCCCAGCAAAATATCGTGATTTATGCGATTGGCGTACTCATGGCATATTTTGGTTTAACAGCATTTCACGTGCTCAATCAAAATTTGGTCTATCGGATTGATCTTAAATCCCGTTCGCGAATTAATGCGGTGTATATGACGATTTACTTTACTGGTGCAGCTATAGGTTCACTCGGTGCAGTATATGCCTGGCAGCATTTTGGTTGGATGGGTTGTGTGATTCTAGCTTTGGTTTTTTCGATTGGAATTTTACTGATTGATCGGTGGGATTTTAAGAGGATGGAATAATTTTATATGTAATAAATAATAGACTTCTTTCATAAGTCAGAGAATACTCCATATTAAATTTATAAAATCAGCACTGCCTCACATTGCATTTTTTTATTTTGATACCTTTGAGTGGGCCATCGCTCTACTTTTGAAAGGTCAAAAGTAGCAAAAAACCTTTTGTTTCCCATACACAACATCCTTGTTGTGATGGGAAACGTGTGGCATCCCTGCCACACTTATGAATCCAATACCAACTCAAATCTATTGTTTATTTTAGATATATAATTTACTTATAGTCATTAAAAAATGATTTATGAAAGAAATTTATTATTGGTGTTTAAAATATGCCATAAGTAAATATTTAGATTCTTTAATTACTTCACGCATTACCTCAACTAGGTAAGGAAAATTATTATCTAGAATGATATTTTTAAACTCAGCTCCTTCAAATTTTTCTAATGTCTTATATACTCTTGTAATCTCATCTTTTAACTCTAATAGCTCATCATGCTTATTGAAGGTGAGTTCATAAAAAAACTGGGCTTTCGATCTTATTTTTAAAGCTATATTCTTAAGATTTTCGAGTTCTACTATAGCTCTTCTTTGGTTCATAATTGCACTATGAACTTCTAAGCATTGACTATCATAATCATTTATTAACATTAATAATGATTGAGCCTCATTAGCTATTACTTCACTACTTTTCTGAGTCTTCCATTCCTTTGAAATCAGCCATGCCACCCCAGCCGCTATAAGCGTGGCCGTTGCCCCCCAGTCCCAATTAGATATATCCATTTACTGTCTCTTCTAAATTTAATCTAAATTAAATTTGTTATATACGTTCTTTATTTTCCAAAATCTCAGGCAGGCTTTTCTCAATCCAGCCAATCAAATTCATTATTTTTTCTGCTGCTTGCGAACCGGTAATGGTCAATTGATATTCCACTTTGGGTGGCACAACCGGATACACCGTTCTTAAAATAAAACCATCTTGCTCCAGCATTTTTAAGGTTTGCGCCAGCATTTTTTCACTGACCCCTTCAATTCGCTGCTTCAGCTCACTAAAACGATGTACACCTTCACTTAAACAGCGCAATACTAGCACTGACCATTTATTGGTGAGATGTTCCAGTATTTCACGGGATGGGCATTCATTAGATAGCACCTGTCCCAACAATGGACTGATTGCATACTTGGTCATTGAAGAGTTCCTTTCTTGATCACGGTTTTTAGTTATTACTTACTATTTTTAATGTACTTACCATTTGTAAGCTAACAGATTCATATGAGCGTATCAAGGTGAATTTTCCATCAATTAATGTATATGATTTTATTAAGCTGATTGGCCAACTTTATTTTCCACAATAAAAAAGAGCCTCAAAAGAGGCTCTTTTTTTAGATGACTTCTACAAATTATGCATTTGTTTCAGCAGGAACTTTTGGATAGCTTACGCCGCCCATTTGTTCAGCAATGCGAAGTACCTGGCAGCTATAACCTACTTCGTTATCATACCAAACGTAGCAAGTTAAACGGTTGCCTGAAGTGATGGTCGCTTGAGCGTCGAATACACCTGCAGTACGAGAACCGATAAAGTCAGAAGATACAACTTCAGTCGAGTTTGTATAACCGATTTGACCTTGAAGGTTAGAATTGATTGAGATTTGGCGAATGTATTCATTTACTTCATCACGATCAACTTCTTTGTCTAAAGTCAGGTTCAGAATTGCAAGAGATACGTTTGGCGTAGGAACACGTACAGAGTTACCAGTCAACTTGCCTTTCAGTGCAGGAAGTGCTTTCGCAACCGCTTTAGCAGCACCAGTCTCAGTAATAACCATGTTCAATGTTGCAGCACGGCCACGACGATCAGCTTTATGGTAGTTGTCGATCAGGTTCTGGTCGTTTGTGAACGAGTGAACTGTTTCAACGTGACCATTGATCACTGTGTATTTGTCGTTTAACACTTTCAGTGTTGGAGTGATCGCATTGGTAGTACAGCTTGCAGCAGAGATGATTTGATCTTCATCAAGGATGTCAGCCTGGTTCACACCAAATACAACGTTCTTCATGTCACCTTTACCAGGTGCAGTCAGAATTACGCGAGCAGCGCCTGGACATTTCAGGTGTTGAGCAAGACCTTCAGCATCACGCCATTTACCAGTGTTGTCGATCACTAAAGCATTTTCGATACCGTATGCAGTGTAATCCACTTCAGATGGATTAGATGCATAGATCACTTTGATGAACTGGCCGTTTGCAATGATTGCTTCGTTTTCTTCGTCTACAGAAATCGTACCCGCAAATGGACCGTGGATTGAGTCACGACGTAATAAAGACGCACGTTTTTCAAGGTCACCGTCAGATGATTTACGAACTACGATTGCTTTCAGGTTCAAGCCGCGGCCTAGACCTGACTGGCTGATCATCAAACGGGCCAGGATACGACCGATACGACCGAAACCGTAAAGCACCACGTCTTTACCTTCTACAGAAGTTGCATTGCCTTCAAGTGATTTCACAGCGTCAGCAACGAATGCGTTAACATCACCACCTTTTGCTTTGAATTCAACAGCAAGTTTGCCTAGATCAATTTCAGCAGTACCGATGTTTTCCACTTTTGCCAATGCTTCAAGGATTGGGAAAGTGTCTACAACAGAAAGCTCAACGTCTAATACGCGAGTACGACGATGCGCTTTAAGGATCTGGATTACAGAACGGTTAATTAAAGAGCGACCGTAAACTGTAGCTACGATATTTTTTTCACGATATAACTGACCTACTAGGGCAATCATACGTTCCGCAAGTTCTTCACGGTTTTTCCAACGACCTTGGTGCTCTGCATGGAGGGCAACGATAGTGTCTTTGCTCACAGATACGTCCTCTAATTAATTGTAAATCTAAGCATAAATTTCAAAACCCGATAATTGTAATGGAATTGGCCGCAAGTTTGAATCAAAAGCTGATTAACTCTGGCCGAAAATCCGATATATTCACTATAAATTTTGAAAATAATTGTAATTAGTCAGATGATTTTGCATTTAAAATTTGAAAAATCATCTATTCCCTGTAAAAACCAGATTTTTGTTAAATGTTGTTTATTCAGCCAAATTTATCATTCAAGAATCTAAACGTTTCTGATAACGCTCTAAATTTTGTGCTAGTGTCAGGCGTCTTTTTCGTTGTTCAATAATGTGTAGTATACCTTCAATTACCAACAATACGACGGCCAGCCAGATCGGAAGATAGGTCAGCCATTCGCCGGCTTCAACCCGCTCCCCTAATGCCATAGACGCAAAAGCCAAAAGTACTGGCTCCAGATAGCTCAGCAGACCAAAAATTACGAAAGGCAGATAACGGCTTGCCAGAATATAACTACCTAAGCCTAAAGCACTTAAGAAGCCCAAACCCAACACTGCCAAGATGAGATGAGGGAAACTGACCATAAGCTTGAGAGAATCGCTATGTACAAAGCCCAGATAGAAAGCCACTGGCAGAATCAGACACAAGTCCCACCAGAATCCACCCAAGTGATCCGTACCAAAGCGACGGCGCAGGAAGAAATACAGTGGATAAGCCAAAGCCACATAGACCGTTTCCCAGGCGATCGAACCGATTCGCCAGATTTCATGTCCCACACCTAATATGGCCAGTGCGACTGCTGCCATCTGCCAGCGCGATAGTTTTTCCTTATAAAGCACACATCCGACCAGCACCATGACTAAGGGCAACAGGAAATATCCTAGGGATACCTGTAAACCGCGGCCATTAATTGGTCCCCATAAAAAGAGCCACAACTGTGTCGTACATAACAGGGAACTGATGATCAACCAGAGCAGAAAAGCAGGTTGTTTGAGAATGCGTTTTAAAATTTGAGTGATATGGCTGAGGTCACCTGACCACCACATGAACGCAGTCAAAAATGGAATGGTCGCCAACATCCGCCAGGCAAAGGTCTGTTCACTGTCTAAAGGCTGCAAAAATGGCGTGAATATATAAAGAACACCAAATACTACTGATGCCAATACCGATAATGCAATGCCTTTATACATGCTTCAAACCCAAGATCATTCCAGCGCATTATAACGATTAGTCTAAAATAAAGCTTGAAGATTCATCTGCCCAAAGGCCAAAGGTAATTAAGGCAAAATACATAATTTAAAAAAGAGAAGGATTAAAAAAACCATGCCGAAGCATGGTTTTTATAAATAACCCGAGTGGCCTTTTATTTTCTTGCCTGTTGGGTCTGTTTAGTATGAATTACATCACTCAAATCATAACCCACAGATTGCGCATATTGCAGGTATTCATTCACCACATTCTGATCCAGTTGAGGATCACGTGACAATACCCACATATATTTACGTTTAGGCTCGCCGACCAGTACGGTTTGATAATTATCGTCCAGTTTTAATACCCAATAATCGCCACGGCCCACTGGTAACCAGCGAATAAACTCTGGTAAGAAACTTACCTTAAGCTTGGTGTTATAAGGTGCATTCTGAATGTATGCCTCACCTACGGATTGAGTCACCTGACCATTTTTCTGGATACAGCGGTTATCTACATTAACGTTACCATTTTCATTTAATGTATACGTCGCCGTAACGTCACGATCACACTTGTTCTGGAATGTAAGTGGCTTACGAGCCACTTCATACCAGGTGCCCAAATAACGGTCCAGTTCAACTTTCTCTACAGTGGGTAAAGAATCGTTCTTGGCATAAGCCATGGTTGCAGCCCCGAGTCCAAGTAGAACTGCACTACCCACTGCAATTTTTGCAAGTTTCAATCCCGCATGAGGGAGATTATTTTTAGTTGTCATACGATACCTATTTGATCAGGACAAAATTTTCAACATGAATATTTCGTACTTACAATAGCGGCATCCGCAGACATATTTTGTAGCATTATGTTAGGTTTGTGATTGATTTTACGTAATTTAAATCTGTAATTTACACACAGACCTAACTTAACATCTGCGCTTTTAAACGTAAAATTTCATCCCGTATACGTGCAGCCTGCTCAAACTGTAGTTCTTTTGAAGCCTTGAGCATTTCTTTTTCCAGTTTATTGATATGCTTCGCGAACATCTTTGGATCGGCCATGATATGGCGTTCATCTGCACTAATTGCACGGGCCTGATCGGAAGCTTTCAGCTCAATAGTTTCATCATCCAGCACTTCGCCCGTATCAATTTCCTTAATCACCTGACGCACTGCACTACGTGGTGTAATGCCATGCTCTTCATTAAACTGGATCTGTTTGGCACGACGGCGTTCAGTTTCATCAATGGCTTTTTGCATAGAATCGGTAATGCGATCCGCATACAAAATCGCTTTACCTTTCAAGTTACGCGCAGCACGACCAATAGTCTGGATCAATGAACGTTCTGAACGCAGGAAACCTTCTTTATCCGCATCCAGAATAGCAACCAGTGAAACTTCTGGCATATCCAGACCTTCACGCAGCAGGTTAATGCCGACCAGCACATCATGCACACCGGTACGCAGCTCATGAATAATTTTCACACGCTCTACGGTATCAATATCGGAGTGTAAATAGGCGACCTTGATTCCATATTCTTTTAAATAGGACGTCAGGTCTTCTGCCATACGCTTGGTCAATGTCGTTACTAGCACACGTTCATTCATTTCCTTACGGATATTGATTTCAGACAATACATCATCGACCTGCGTCAAGACTGGACGGATTTCAATTTCCGGATCAATCAGACCGGTTGGACGAACCACCTGCTCGACTACCTGTTCAGATTTTTCCAGTTCATATCGTGCAGGTGTGGCACTGACGTACACGGTCGTCGGTACAATACGTTCCCATTCCTCAAATTTCATTGGACGGTTATCCAGTGCACTTGGCAAGCGGAAACCGTAATTCACTAGATTTTCTTTACGGGAACGGTCACCTTTGTACATGGCTCCAATTTGTGGAACAGTCACGTGCGATTCATCGATAATCAGCAAGGCATCATCGGGTACATAATCAAAAAGCGTCGGCGGTGCTTCGCCTGCCGGACGACCCGATAAATGACGTGAATAGTTTTCGATACCGTTGGTATAACCGAGCTGCTGCATCATTTCCAGATCATAACGGGTACGCTGCTCGATCCGCTGAGCTTCCAGCAACTTGTCATTTTCACGGAAAAAGACCAGACGTTCTTTTAATTCATCTCGAATGGTTTCAATCGCGCGAGCCAAATTGTCTTTCGGTGTTACATAGTGACTTTTAGGATAGATCGTGACACGCGGCACTTTACGGATCATTTTCCCGGTTAAAGGATCAAACCAGCGAATGGAGTCGACTTCATCATCAAACAGCTCAATCCGGATGGCATCCTGATCCGATTCGGCTGGGAAAATATCAATGATCTCACCACGAATACGATAGGTACCGCGCAGGAATTCCAGTTCATTACGCGAATACTGCATTTCAACCAGACGGCGAATAATATCATCACGTCCAATACGGTCGCCTTCGACCACATGCAGCAACATGCTCATATAGGCATTCGGATCACCCAGACCGTAAATCGCAGACACAGAAGCAACAATAATCGCGTCGCGACGTTCTAAAAGTGCACGCGTTGCTGAAAGACGCATCTGGTCAATGTGGTCATTAATTGCCGCATCTTTCTCGATAAAGGTATCTGAAGATGGCACATAGGCTTCTGGCTGATAGTAGTCATAATAACTGACGAAATATTCAACCGCATTATTCGGGAAAAATGCTTTAAATTCACCGTAGAGCTGTGCAGCCAGCGTTTTGTTATGGGCCATGACAATAGTCGGACGCTGGGTACGGGCGATGACATTGGCCATAGTATAGGTTTTACCTGAACCGGTAACCCCCAGCAAAAGCTGATCGTGATAGCCTTTTTCTATACCCTTGACCAGCTTTTCAATGGCCTGTGGCTGATCGCCAGCAGGTTGATAATTGGTCACCAGTTCAAAGGGTTGTTTATCACTCATAGCTTTAATCATTTCACTGCGGATATCGACTCAATTTATTATGGGGGTAAAACTGAATTACTCAATCCCTATCCAGGTTTCTGTTTGGTAAAATAAAACAGTATCATTGTCATTATTTTATAGTGCTTTACTTTACTTAGATTTAATGAATAAGGTACAGATCAATCCAAATCAATTTTGAATTATGCAACAATCAATATAAAATTGAGATCTTTAAAAATTATAAAAAATTGGCAGGATAATGAAAGATAAAGAGTATCGTGAAATCGTGACTAAGAATCAGTTTCGCTATATGGGCACAATCATATTTTGTTTGGGCCTTTTCTATTTAGTTAGCGTTATTTACTTTCTTATTCAAAAACACTTTTTTTAAAACTCACCCATGAGTATCACTTGTGCAAAAGAATAAATTAAGCATTTTCAGACAACAACTTTATTTAGGTTTACTCGGTATGCTGTTTTGGATCATGGGTGGAATATTGTCCTATCTGTTTGGCTAGTCCTGCATAATAATACCTTGACCCTTATTCAATTCAAAGGCAACATGAAGCTAATCAGGACATCGAATAAAAAAGCCATGACTTACCATTATCACGATGAAAGTATTGTTAAATCTCTGCCAGAAAATACGGTATTTGTTTTCGGAAGCAACTTGGCTGGACAACATGCCGGAGGAGCAGCCAGAACAGCTTATGAGCATTTTGGGGCGGTCATGGGGGTTGGTCGTGGCTGGGCAGGTCAAAGTTATGCCATTCCGACTATGAATGAGCATTTGCAACAGATGCCTCTCTCACAAATCCAGCACTATATTGATGACTTCAAGATTTACACCAAGAACCATCCTAAAATTAAATATTTTATTACTTCGGTCGGTTGTGGCATTGCTGGTTATAAAGTCGAAGAGATCGCTCCAATGTTCAAAGGCATTTCTCACAATGTCATTTTTCCGCAATCTTTCCGGCCTTTTGTAGAAAAAGCGCTTCCGAAAATTACGTCGCAATTCCTGCATACCATCTTTCGGGATTCGGTGATTTTTACTCCGGCAACAGATGAGCTGATTGATGTTCTGGCACTGACCGACAATGAAAAGAGTCTGGCCAAGATTCTGCTTAACACTCAGATTTATCCGGTCGACAGCAATGGCCGTGATCGTGTATTTGAGATTGAAGATATTCTGCATAACCTGAATGGCAAGATTTTTGATTTCCAGAATAATTCTGAAGGTTCCATGCTGTTTGGTGCTGTGATTTTGGCACTTCTGGAACTTTATAATATCAATGAAAAAGACTTTATTGATGTCTGGAAAGGTGATCGTGAGATTGCCCCACCAAAACCTGAAAATAAAGCACGTAAAACAGTTCGCTAAGGTAGCTCCCAAATTTTACTCATAAAAAAGCCATGAACTTCATGGCTTTTTTATTTTTTAACGTTTGCCCATTGAACGGCGTGTACCACGAGGTGGCATCCAAGTCCGGTCGGCATAACGCTGCGGTTTAGGTCGTAGATCTTCCAGAACCTCATCTGAAGCAGATTGTTCTGCTTGTTTTAATGGAAACGGTAAATTAACCAAGGGCTTTTTCTTGGGAGAATTTTGGGAGCTCATGCGCAATACTCAATAATTTATGCGGCTATTGTACAAAAAAACTCTATCTGCTGTGTACCACCGGTTGGCTAAATTTATTCAAGCTTTTTCTAGTAGGTTTTGAGCAGAAAATTTTCTGATTTCTTGTACAAATCACGTCCAGGATAGAAAGCTTAAATCATTATTTAAAACTTAGATTAATGAGAAAAATGTTACCCACTTATTATTCTATTATCTCAATAAAATTGAAAATTTTATAAAAATTAACATCCTATTTATCTTCACTATTCATAATAATTTTTACATAAATATATATTTTATTAATACAATTTATACAAATTTTGGAATTTTTTACTTCCTGTTAACTTTTCACTACTCGTTCTGTAACTGTGTAAATTGGTGAGATTTAACTAAATTGTTCAATAGAAAAACAAATAACTAGCACGGACAAGGAGTCCTCTGAACAATGAAGACAATCATGGTATGCATGGCAGGTCTAGCCACATTACCCCTGCTTGCACATGCAGAATCCCCATATTTCAGCCTACAGGATGGCGATGGCTTTAAGCGATTTTCCGTTTCAGTCGGTGCACTGCATGTCATGCCACAAGGAAAAGCACAACCATTTGCGGTAAATACAGCAGTTCAAGATGGTGAAACGGCTAAAGTTGGTGACATCTCGATCGCTGCAGTCAAAGGCAATCTTGATCCTGCTATGGAGTCGAATCTTTCAACCGGCTTCATTAACCTCATCGATGGCTTAGGCGGAAAAACTTTATCTGGCAATTTAAGTGGCAGTGCAGAGATTTATGGCCTGGAAAGCTGGAATAATGCTGGAACAGGTCTGGAAGCTGATGATGTCACTACACTCGGGATCATGACCAACTATTTCTTTACCGACAATGTCTCACTGGAAATAAAAGCCGGCATTCCTCCCAAAGTCGACTTGCAAGGTAAAGGCAAGATTTATGCACCATTCTCTGCAATGGCAACGCCAAGTATTGATTTAATTCCTCAAATACCGGGTGGCATTGATTTACCGAGTATTGACTTAAAAAATGACATCCCGATTACGGATCTGGAAGCATATGGACCGGCAGCATCTGCACGTGCCTGGACCCCGGCTTTTGAATTTCAGTACCATTTTGGCAAAACAGGTGTCAATAAATTCCGTCCTTATGTCGGGCTTGGACTCATGTATGCCTATTTTAATGAACTGGAAATCAATTCAAGTACTGAACAAGACCTGATTAAAGCCGGTCATATGATTGCCAACATTAAGGAAGGCAAAGCTGGCGCTTCTCTAGATGGGATAGAAAGTAGTGCTAATCCAAAAGTAGATCTGGAAGCGTCTGATGCCTTTGCTCCTGTCGCGACTGTCGGCTTTACTTATGACTTTAATGATACCTGGTTCGCGGTAGGTTCTGTATCTTATGCTCATCTGAAAAATGACACCACGATTACGGTAACAGATGCAAATCTAGGTGAACTGATTCGCTCCAAAGCCGATATTGAAGTCAATCCAATTCTGGCCTATGCCGGATTCGGGATGCGTTTCTAATCAATTAATTCTTTCATTAAAAAAACTGAATACTTCAGGACAATGGCTACGGCCGTTGTTCTGTTTTCTGACGTTCTATGCAGCTATAAAAAAAATTTATCGTTTGATTAATTTTTATTTTATCGCCTCTCTAGGTTGAATCGAATACTATACCTATCAACTTTATATGCATGAATGACTTATGGCTGACAGTCAATTTTCCAGAACCCTGATTTGTATGCTGATTGGCGCTGCCATTATTCTGGCTTTATCTTTGGGGATTCGTCATGCATTTGGCCTGTATCTGGTGCCAATGAGTGAAGAATTTGGCTGGGGTCATAATGTCTTTAGTTTAGCCATTGCCATGCAGAACCTGATCTGGGGTGCTGTTCAGCCCATTACTGGTGCCTTCGCTGATAAATATGGCAGCAAGATTGTCGTTGCCATTGGCGGTGCTTTATATGCGCTTGGCCTGTTATTGATGGCTGTCAGTTCAACCGGATTATTATTGAATCTCAGCGTCGGACTGATTTTAGGTCTGGCCTTATCTGCCACCTCTTTCCCGGTTTTATTATCTGCGGTTGGACGAGCTGCACCACCTGAAAAACGTAGTCTGGCGATGGGGATTGCCAGTGCAGCGGGTTCCTTTGGCCAGTTTATTATGCTGCCTTCAACATTATTACTTTTACAAAATGTCGGCTGGTCAGCAGCACTTGTCGTTAGCTCAATTTTAATCGCTTTGATTGTACCTTTGGCCTGGATGTTAAAAGCCCCGATGTATGTCGATCCGAATGCGACTCCTACACCGAATAAAGTTTCACTCAGCTTTAAAGAGATTTTAGTGGTAGTCAAAAACCATAAGCCATTCTGGTTTCTGGCGATGGGCTTTTTTGTCTGTGGCTTTCAGGTGGTCTTTATCGGGATTCACCTGCCGGGTTATCTGATTGATCATGGGTTCAATGCTACAACTGGCACCATTTTCCTGGCACTAGTGGGCCTGTTTAATGTTGTCGGTACCTATACGGCTGGCTGGCTCGGTGGAAAATATTCCAAACCACGTCTGCTAATGGGCTTATACGGTCTGCGCGGGCTTGCAATTATCGCCTTTCTGATGCTGCCTTTAAGCACCTGGACGGTCTATGCGTTTGGTGTCATCATGGGATTATTATGGCTTTCTACCGTACCACTGACCAACGGTATTGTTGCCAATATGTTTGGCGTGAAATATCTGACCATGCTCAGCGGGATTGTATTCTTTACCCATCAGGTCGGTTCATTCTTTGGCGGCTGGCTCGGCGGTGTAAACCATGACATGAGTGGCAATTATAATGCGGTATGGATGCTGTCGATTGCCTTAAGTATTTTTGGTGTACTGGTGCACTTATGGGTAAATGAGGAGCAAATCGTACATGACTGATTCCACCTTTCTGCTCAAGCTTTCCATTGCGATAACAATGGTACTTCTCCTCGCTATTTCTCTATTGCTCTGGAGCCAGACTCCAGAACTGTTTGAGTACTTTAATCAGGCTTTTTGCGCACACTGATTGTCAAATATTTGACATTTTTCAGCAGCTTTAGGACTTTGTTTTGCCATTTTAATTAAAAGATATTAAATCAATCATTTAGATATTTTTATTCGGTTTTTCATAAGTTTAGCACTTCTTATGATTTTATTTTTATTCTGGATTTTTTTAGATTTTCTGCAACAAGAAAATTCAGAGACTTTCCAATGACAAGCTTAACCCAACTTTCACAAGCCATTCACGATGCACCACGCTGGCATCAGCAAGATCAGTTTCAGAATAATGATGAAATCAAAATTGTCCCGCAGGCAGATCAAGCCCTAGGCGCAGTGGTTTATGGTCTAGATGCCCGCAAAGCCCAATCTGGCGAAACCATCCTGCGTCTGAAGCAAGCTCTGGCTGAACATTTAATCCTGATCTTTAAGAATCAAAGTCTGGATGATCTACAGTATCTGGCATTTGCCACCTATTTCGGTTCGATTTTCCGTCCAGATGCCGACACGCCAGTGCTGGCTTCTAAAACAGATACGGGCACTCCACCTGATGTCGTACCAGTTTCCAATGCAGTCGGTCAAGGGGATTACACCGGTCATGGTGAACTTGCACCGCATGCCGATCACCAGTGGACACCGTTACCTTCTTTTGGCTCTTTACTCTATGCCATTGAACTGCCAAAAGACGGTGGCCAGACGTCCTGGATCAATACCATCAAGGCTTATGAAGCCTTAGATGAAAAAACCAAAGCAAAAATCGATCAATTACAGCTCATTACCTATAATCCATTTGTACGCTTCCAGAGCAATAAAGGTGGTAATGCGTATGCGGGAAATATGCCAAAATATCGCTTTAAAGATCAGCCAATTTTAGGTCATGCCTATCCGCACCCACTGGTACGCACCCATCCTGAATCTGGCCGTAAAGCACTTTGGTTAAATACCCATACTGAAGTTGAATTAGTGAATTATGACGATCAGGCAGGTAGTGAACTGATTGCAAAATTACGTGAGCATGTCTTAAAACCTGAATTCGCTTATGAGCACCATTGGGAAGCAGGCGATATCGTGTTCTGGGACAATCAGGTTACTCTACATTCACGCCGTCCTTTCCCTGCTGATCAGCGCCGTTTATTAAAACGTATCAGCCTGGCAGGTAGTCGTCCATTTTAATCACCATAAAAATATAATAAAGAGAAAGGTCATTTAAGCCTTCGACAATAACGACTCATCATGTAGATTTTCCGCCATTGAGGAATGACCGCCTCAATGGTTTTATTTTTAAATTTTTAGTCATCCTATTTTGGGAATATCAGGATAGAGGTTTTAAATTAAATTTTTTAAAAATACAGCTTTTAACAAAATCGGCAATTGGATTACTTTTTCTCACTCAAACTGCCTAGTGTATTTTTCCTTTTCTGCTTAGCGTATTAAAAAAACAAGCCATTGCTATAGCTGCAAAAAGGAGAAGAAAATGAACGAGATTCAGTTTTCAGATTGTGTTCGTGCATGTATGACCTGCTCTCTGGCCTGTACCAACTGTGCCAGTGCCTGCCTGAAAGAAGAACATTTAGAAATGATGCGGGAATGTATCCAGCGCTGTCTGGACTGTGCTGATCTGTGTCAGCTCTGCGCCCGCATGCAACAAAAGCAATCTCCATTTATCAAAGAGATTTGCGAGCTATGCGCTAAAGCTTGCGATTATTGTGTAGAAGAATGTGGCCATCATGAGGATGATCATTGCCAGCAATGTGCCGAAGCTTGCCGTCGCTGTGCTGAAGAATGCCGCAAAATGGCAGCCTAATTTCCAGCATTACTGACAAGATTGAATTTTTTCAATCTGGAAAATAAAAAACCCGCAAGCCAAACCTGCGGGTTTTTGATCTAACCTGAATAAATCAAATTAGAATAAACGGTTCATACCATTCAAGGTTGCCACACGATAGGCTTCTGCCATCGTTGGATAATTGAATGTGGTTTCCACAAAATACTTGATCGTATTGTTCGGGCTGTTCATGACTGCCTGACCAATGTGGATAATTTCTGAAGCATTGTTACCGAAGCAGTGAACACCCAGAACTTCCAGCGTATCGCGATGGAACAGGATTTTTAATTCACCAACCGTATCACCGGTAATCTGTGCACGTGCCAGATGACGGAAAGATGCCTGCCCCACTTCATACGGAATTTTTTCTTCAGTCAACTGCTGCTCAGTTTTACCGATTGAAGAGATTTCCGGAATGGTATAAATACCAGTCGGAATATCAGTCACGGGTGCAACGTCTTGTTCACCGCTCATGTTGGCACCTGCACAACGACCTTGGTCATAGGCAGCAGAAGCCAGTGATGGCCAGCCAATCACGTCACCTGCAGCATAGATATTTTCAACTTCAGTCTGATACTGCTCATTCACGGTTAATTGACCACGACTGTTTGGTTTCAGACCAATATTTTCAAGGCCTAAACCATCAGTATTCCCTGAACGTCCGTTACACCACAGAATAGCATCAGCTTTAATTTTCTTGCCGCTTTGTGTATGTAGAACCACATAATCATCAGAAGTTTCAAGGAAGTCGATCTGTTCATTATGACGGATCAATACACCCTGTTCACGTAAGTGATAAGACAACGCATCAGAGATTTCATCATCTAAATAGCTGAGCAGTTTTGGTTGAGTATTGATCAGGTCAACCTTATGTCCCAGACCAATAAAGATCGATGCATATTCACAGCCAATCACACCTGCACCATAAATAATGATTTTTTGGATTGAGAAATCCAGATCCAGAATTTTATCTGAATCAAATACACGTGGATGATTGAAATCAAGAATTTCTGGGCGGTATGGACGTGAACCGGTCGCAATCACCAGTTGCTGGAACATAATGGTTTCTTTTATGCCATCTGGTGTAAATACAAAGATCGTATTTTCGTCTTGAATATAAGCACGACCATGATAGATATCAATCTTGTTACGGTCATAAAAACGTGAGTGAGTATCCACCTGCTGCTGAATCACTTTATGTGCATTGCGCAGTACCTGTTTCATGGTGAATTGTTTCCATTCACCTACTTTTTGAAACATTGGATCACGTTGATAACGGATAATGCTGGATACCGTTTGACGCAATGCCTTACTTGGAATCGTACCTACGTGAGTACAGTTACCACCCAGCTGTTCACGCATATCCACAATTGCAACACGCTTACCCGATTTGGCAAGTTTCATTGCCGCGCCTTCGCCCGCAGGGCCTGAACCTAGAACTACCGCATCGTACTTAACGAAAGTCCCACTAACGACCTCTTTTTTACGTGGCATTCAACGCTCCTTAAAATTAAAAAATTTTGCTTTAATCTACGCTATATTATGACGTAATTGCTGCCAATTTGGTGTATTTAACTTACATATATTGTGTGATAAGAACATTTTTTAAATGAATAATCCTTTTCGCCCTATTTCACCCGAGTTTCGTTATAATTAAAAAAGTGTTAACTTTGATTTATCTCCCTCCTTCAAAACAGTGGAAAAGTTATATATGTCTGAAAACCGTAAACCTGAACAGGGTATCAAACTTCGCGGCGCAGAAAAGGTCGCCCGTATTCCTGTAAAAGTTGTTCCTACGGTTGAAACGCCACGTAAGCCGGACTGGATCCGTGTGAAAATGGCCGCTCCCGAGGAAGTTCAGCGTATTAAAACTACACTTCGTCAGCAAAAACTGCATACCGTATGTGAAGAAGCGGCCTGTCCGAACCTGCCTGAATGTTTTGGTGGGGGTACAGCAACCTTTATGATTATGGGTGATATTTGCACGCGTCGCTGTCCATTTTGCGATGTGGCACATGGTCGTCCAAATGCACTTGATCCAGACGAGCCGCGTCATATGGCAGAAACGATTGCCAACCTGGGTCTGAAATATGCAGTCATCACTTCAGTAGACCGTGATGACCTGCTGGATGGCGGTGCACAGCATTTTGTGGACTGTATTAAAGAAGCTCGTGCTTTGAGTCCAAAGACTTTGCTGGAAATTCTGGTACCTGATTTCCGTGGTCGTATGGACATTGCCCTGCGCATCATGACTGAATGTCCGCCAGACGTGTTTAACCACAACATCGAAACTGTGCCACGTCTGTATAAAGCCATGCGTCCAGGTTCTGATTATCAGCACTCTTTAAATCTGTTGAAAATGTTTAAAGATTATTGCCCAGAAATTCCAACCAAATGTGGTTTGATGGTCGGTATTGGTGAAACTGAAGAAGAAGTTCTCGCTCTGTTAGACGACCTGAAAGCACATGACGTAGATTATGTAACGATTGGTCAGTATCTACAGCCATCTAAACAGCATGCGCCAATCGACCGTTTTGTAACGCCAGAAGAATTCGAACGTTATGCAGAACATGGCCGTAAGCTTGGCTTTAAGAATATCTGGTCAGCACCGATGGTACGTTCAAGTTACTTTGCGGATCGTCAATACTACGGCGAACCGGTTCCAGAAGTACGCCGTAAAGTGGATCCAGCGAAGAAAATCGCTGTACAGGCGATTGAAGCTTAAAATGACTTAGATCAAAGCCCTCTCAAGTAGAGGGCTTTTTTATGCCTAACTAAATTTATATTTGTTCACTTTTTAATTATTTTAACTACCCTCTCTTGGAGATTAAGTTATTACTTATCTTCACATTTCTTTGCGTGTTCTCACTTGAAGACTGCGCATTTTTCAAACAATCTCAAAAACAGATAAAACACTTCAATATATCGTTGAAATATTTAATAACGATCGTTCTCACAAGAACAATTGTGAATTTGCCAGTTGCTTAAGCGATGTAAAAAAATTGATCAAGTCTTAAGAAAACACCTTAGGGAGATCGGCAGCATCACAATTGTATGACCCTGGAGAAATATAACAATGCTATTTATTTTCGCCGTACTTCTTCTCATTGCCAGTTTATGGGCGATTTTCTTTTTTCAACTCTCCCGTACCACTGGTGCAATTACCCTGATTGTCATGTCAGTGGTTTGTGCCTTTATCAGTCCTTGGTCACTGATTCTGGGTATTCCCCTGATCCTGATCAGTCTGGTCGTCATGATCGAACCTTTGCGTATGTCTTTCATTTCCAGGCCAGCCTATAAGGCATTAGCGGATGCCATGCCGAGCATTAGCCCGACAGAACGTGAGGCTCTTGATTCCGGCACCAGCTGGTGGGAAAAAGAGCTCTTTATGGGGGCGCCGAACTGGGAAACCTTTAATAGCTATCCCTATCCAAAACTTTCCGTTGAGGAACAGGCATTCTTGGATAACGAGGTCGAAACGCTGTGTAGCATGTTGGATGAATGGGAAATTCATGAGAAGAAAATGCTGCCTGAACATATCTGGCAATATATTAAAGATAACGGTTTCTTGGGACTAATCATTCCCAAAGAATACGGCGGTCGTGCCTTTAGTTCCTTTGCTCAAAGCCGGGTGATGAGCAAAATTTCTTCACGCTCTCTCACTGCTGCTGTGAGCTGTATGGTGCCTAACTCACTTGGGCCGGGTGAGTTGTTACTACATTATGGTACCGATGAACAAAAAGATCGTTATTTACCCGGTCTGGCCAAAGGTGAAGAAATCCCATGTTTTGGTCTGACCAGTCCTGAAGCCGGTTCAGATGCCGGTGCGATTCCAGATACCGGTGTGGTCTGCTATGGACAGTTTGAAGGTCAGGAAGTCTTGGGACTGAGAATGAATTTCTCCAAACGCTGGATTACTCTAGCACCAATTGCCACCGTGGTTGGTCTGGCTTTTAAAATGTATGACCCTGATCATTTACTCGGTGATAAAACGGATTATGGGATTACTTGTGCCTTGCTACCGGCCAATCATGAAGGGGTAAAAGTCGGTCCACGTCATAATCCTGGCTCCCCTTTTATGAATGGTACTGTTGAAGGTAAGGATGTATTTATTCCTTTAGACTGGATCATTGGTGGCGTGAAAAATGCCGGTAAAGGCTGGCGTATGCTGATGGAATGTCTAGCGGTTGGTCGTGGTATCTCCCTACCGGCTTTGTCTACCTCCAGTGCTGAAATGACTTATCTGAATGTCAGTGCATTTTCTCGAATCCGTCAGCAATTCAAGATTTCGGTGGGTAAATTTGAAGGCGTACAGGAAGCCAATAGCGAAATTGCCAGTGATGCCTATATGCTGGAAGCTTTCCGTTATTTAGTGACTTGTGGTCTGAACCAAGGTGGTAAACCGGCAGTCATGACGGCAATTGCTAAATACTATGCCACTGAGACCATGCGTAAAATTGTCAATCACGGTATGGATGTCGTGGGTGGCCGTGCGATTCAAATGGGACCTCGTAACTTCCTGGCTCTCAACTATCAGGCCATTCCAGTATCGATTACAGTCGAAGGCGCCAATATTCTCAGCCGTTCATTGATGATCTTTGGTCAAGGCTCGATGCGTTGCCATCCTTATTTGTATGAAGAATTACAGCTTCTGCAAGCTGAAGACCCAAAAGCCGCTCTGAATCCATTCGATATTATGTTGTTTAAACATCTGGGTTATACCTTTAACCGGACTGCCCGCTCTTTTGCCTATGCTTTTAGCAGGGGTTCAAGTGCTGCGCCACAAAGTGCGGTTGATTTTACCCGTCCCTATTACAAGATTATCAACCGGCTCAGTGCCAACTTTGCCCTGACTGCAGATATGTGTCTGGGTTTACTTGCCGGTGATATTAAACGCAAGGAAATGCTTTCTGGCCGTCTGGCTGATATTCATGCCCATCTGTTTATTGCGACAGCAATCCTGAAATTCTTTGAACATAGCAAAAAAACTGAAGCTGAACGTCTGCATGCACAATTGGCAATTGAGAAATCTTTATATACGGCTCAGGAAGCGTTTTATGACCTGTTTGCAAATTTCCCGGTGGGTGTTGCTGCTGGCATGGTCAAACTTATCTGTTTCCCATTTGGCCGACCTGTCGCGAAGCCATCTGACCGACTTAAACAGGAAGTCGCAAATGTCATGATGGAAGATAACGCTTTCCGGAAAGTACTGAAAAAGCATGTTTTCTATAGTACAGCAGAAGATGATGTGAATGGCCGCATGGAATCAACCTTCACCATGTTATTGGAGATTGAGCAGCTTTGGGATCGCTTTAAGAAAGCCGAAAACAAAGGTCAATTTAAAGGACTTAGTTTTGCTGATCATGTGGCTGATGCTCATGAACAAGGCTTTATTAATGAGGAAGAAGCCAATAAGTTACTGCACTATAATGCGCGTCGCTATGACAGCATGTTGACCGATGTCTTCGATCTGCATTTACAGGAAGTATTGGAACTTGAAAATCCTCATATTTCGAAAGCAGATGCAACAGGTACTGATACTTCAGTTCAAAGTGCACCTTCACATTCAACCAGTCCTTAGATAGATCTCTTATCTAAATCGGATCTTGCTTTCCAAAGTGAGGTTATTTCCTGATTTCACTTTGGAATATCACAAGTGGCTATTCAGCCACTTTTTTACGACTATTGCACGATGGTATTTAAGATATTAAACGTTAAGCTAGACCCATAATAAAATTGAGGGTCAATGATGTCACAACAAGATTATGAAAATGGATTGAAAGTCCGTACTGAAGTGATGGGTGCAAGTTTTGTAAAACGTGCTCAGGACAATACGGTTCCTTTTACTCAGCCTTTGCAGGACTGGATTAATGAACATGCCTGGGGCTCAACCTGGCAACGTGAAGGGATTTTACCACGTAAATACCGTTCTTTAATTACCATTGCTTTTCTTACAGCGCAAAAAAGCCCAACTGAATTGAAAGGCCATGTTCGTGGCGCTTTGAATAATGGTGCAACAGTTGAAGAAATTCAGGAAGTGCTACTGCATAGCCTGCCTTACTGCGGTGCCCCTGCTACTCAGGAAGCCTTCCGTGCAGCGCTTGAAGTGATTCAGGAATATCAAGCAAATCAGCAGAATTAAGATTTACTTAGGCTATTGAGCTGCCTAATGAATAAATAAAGCCGGGAATTAAAATTCCCGGCTTTTTAAATTTTAAACTGATATATCTATAGCTATAACGTCTTTAAGACTGTCTTTAATATTGTTTGAAAAGATTATCCTCTTAATTCAATTTGAGTCCGCTGTTCCAGTCCTTGCACCGCAGCGGAGAAATCCAGCTGACTGGCCTGTGGTTTGGCAATCTGCTGAAACTCTTGCTGAACCAAAGACATTACTGATAAATCCAGTTGTTGTTGCTGTACCAGCTCCAAAGCAATGCCAATATCTTTCTGTAACAGATCCAGTGCAAAAGTCTTGTGAAACTCACGGTTCAGTACACGCTGCGCCATGATATTTTCCGACATGCTGCTTTTACCGCTGGAATGATTAATACAGTTCAGTGCGCTACTTAAATCAACGCCCTGTCCTTTCAGCACAGTCAGCCCTTCAGCCAATGCCCATAAATGAGTCGCCATTAGGGTATTATTCACGGCTTTCACCGCAAAGCCCGAACCACTTTCTCCTACATATTCAATCAAGCCTGCAAAGGCTTCAATAATCGGTTTGACTTGTTCAAAGGCTTGTTCATTACCTCCGACCATCACAGTTAAAGTACCGCGTTCTGCTCCAATGGTTTGGCCAGAAACCGGTGCATCCAGATAAAAACTGCTTTGTTGCTCCAAGAGCTTCGCCAGTTTCTGTGCTGATTCCGGTACACCACTGGTACAGTCAATCCAGATTGCACCTTGTTTGGGTGGATGAGCTGCAATTAATGCTTCTACATCCTGACTGGTCGGTAAACAGGAAAAGATAAAATCTGCCTGAACCGCCTGCTCAATACTCACCGCCTGTGTTGCAAAAGTTTCGGCATGCGCTACAGCTTTCTGTTTAGTACGGTTCCAGACCAAAACCTGATGTCCGAGTTTTGGCAAATGTGAGGCCATATGCCAGCCCATTGCCCCGAGTCCTAAAAATGCAATTGTATGACTCAAAAAATGCTCCTCATTTTAAACGACTGGCTTAGCCTCAACTTCGGTTACAGTTTCAGCTGGTTCAGATGCTGGTAATTCTTTATCTTCACCACGGTTCAGGAATAGATTCAATAGAATTGCGGCTAAGGTTGCGGTACCAATACCACCCAGATCAAAACCACCGATCTGCAAGCTATAGTTCCCTGTACCCATGATCAGACACACGGCACCAATAATCAGCGTACTGTTCTTGGTGAAATCAACACGGTTATCTACCCAGATTTTTGCACCAGCCACCGTAATCAGACCAAAGACCACAATCGATGCACCACCTAATAAAGCCACTGGAATGGTACTGATCACTGCACCAAATTTAGGTGAAAGTCCGAGTAAAATCGCGAAGATACCCGCGAAGACAAATACCGTGGTTGCATAAACCTTGGTGACTGCCATCACACCGATATTTTCAGCATAAGTGGTCATCCCCGTACCACCGACAGAAGCTGACAATGAAGTACACACCCCATCAGCAAAGAAACCACGGCCCATATATGGCGACAGGTTTTTACCAGTCATCGCAGATACAGCTTTAAAGTGCCCCAGATTTTCTGCCACTAAAATAATCGCTACTGGTGCAATCATCAGCATGGCATTCATTTCAAAGACCGGGCTCTGGAAATTCGGCAAACCAAACCATGCTGCTTCACTGACCTTGGTAAAATCAATCGCAGGTCCGAAGCCCATCACGTTGGTGAAAAGAAAGTAAATCAGGTAGGAAGATAATAAGCCCAACAACAATAACAGACGGCGTACCATTCCTCGGGTAAATACTGCAATCACACTGATACAGATAATGGTGATTAATGCCATCCACGAATCAAACTGATTCGCTGAAACACTCTTAATCGCGACGGGTGCCAGATTCAAACCGATGATCATCACGATCACGCCTGTCACTACTGGCGGCATCAGTTTTTCAATCCAGTTGGTGCCAGTTTTCATCACCAGCAGACCAATCAAGGCATAAACAATACCGCAAGCAATCGTACCGCCAAGGGCTAATCCTATATTTGGATTGGCTCCAACCCCTGAATAACCCGTCACTGCTCCGACCGCACCAATAAAGGCAAAGCTTGATCCCAGATAACTAGGCAATCGACCGCCCGTGATCAGGAAAAATAAAATGGTCCCAATCCCAGTAATGAAAATCGTGAGATTGGGATCAAACCCCATTAATAAGGGTGCCAGCACAGTTGCGCCAAACATGGCAAACACATGCTGCAACCCGAGAATAATACTTTTTCCAGCAGGCAGATATTCATCTGTTTGCACGGGTGTGGTATCGAGATTGCCTTGGTAAGGCTTAAATTTTGGAAACCACGTTTCTTTTTCTTGCATCGGCTTCCCCTCCTTGATTAGGATTGAATTGAATTAGCACATTTTGTGTGGCTCACAGTAAGAACGGTTGAAGTACATCAGCGCATTGCCTTGACTCTGGCACATCGCTTTCACCTCACAGAACAGCACGTCATGACTGCCTACGGATAAACATTGGACCACCTCGCAGTCAAAACTGACTAAGGCATCCTCAAGTACAGGTGACTGGGTCACCAAAGTTTTCCAGTTCCCCTGACTGAAACGCTCTGCCATTGGTGTTTTTCCACCAAACAGATTGGAAAGATGTTGTTGATGTGATGCCAGGGTATTCACACACAACACCTGATTCTTTTTAAAGGTTTCATAAACTGAAGCAGAACGGTTCAGACACACCAGCAACGTTGGTGGTGTATCCGTCACGCTACATACGGCTGAGGCAGTAAATCCTGCCTGTCCTGCCTCACCTTGCGTGGTAATGACATTGACTGCAGCCCCGAGATTGGACATGCCTTGACGGAAAATCTGCTGATCAACTTGGGTAAAGATGTCATCTGATGCGTTAGTCGCCAAAACCTTATTTAATGCGTTATTTTCTGCAACTGTTTCTGTGATGATTTTAGATAGTTTGGCATTCATGCTGTTCTCCCGCCCCCAAGTCAATATTCAGTTTCAGACCTGGGGCATCTAGTAATGAGATTGAATCAGGTAGATCGACTTATACATGGGCAATCGAAGCAATTTCGACCAGCGCATCAGGTTTGACTAAACCTGTCTGTACGCAATACCGTGCCGGCTTATCTCCCGGGAAATACTCTGCATAAACTGCATTAATCGCAGCATAATCTGCCCAGTCTTTGACAAAGACATGGTTAAAGGTCACGTCATCCATACTGCCGCCTGCTTCCTCAATCACACGCTTGATAGTTTCCAGAATATGACGGGTCTGTGCTGCGGCATCACCGACATGCACCACATTATTATTTTCATCAAAAGCTAATGTACCGGATACATACACGATATTGTCTGCCTTGGTTGCCGGTACATACGGTGCTAATGGTTTCGATGTTCCTGCTGGAATAATGATTTCTTTAGGCATACTATTTTTTCCTTAATTCTGTTCTTTAATTCTTTATGCGCTTACAGCTAATTTAGTTTCTTTTAGTGACTCACTTTCTTTTTGAAAGGTCTCGACAAAATTTTTGGTATCTGATACCCAGCCAAAGAAAGTCTTGATGTTATACAGACTGACTTCATGCGCTTCGACTGGACCGGCCTGATGGCAGGCATCAGCAAGTGCGACACCGAAATACTCCAGGAAGAAGCCATCACGTAGCGTCGACTCCACACACACGTTGGTGGCAATCCCGACAAAGACCAGATTGCGAATACCTCGGACACGTAACATGCTGTCCAGCGCAGTATTAAAGAAACCGCTATAACGTGGCTTTTCGATCACCAGGTCTTGTGGCAGTGGCTTTAACTCATCAATCAGCTCAAAATCCCAGCCACCTTTTGCTAACAATTGCCCCTGTAATTCAGGACGTTTACGCATGGTCTTTAAGGCATTGGATTTATGGAAATTTGGAGAGTCCTTACCACCCGCTTCCTTATATTCTGCATCCCAGCCATTTTTGAAATAAATCACCTGAATACCGGCTGCATGTGCGGCATCAACGACCTTTTTAATATTTTCAACCACGGGCTTGGTTTTCGAGACATCAAAGCCCGCCAGATCCAGATAGCCACCCTGAGAGGTATAGGCATTTTGCATATCAATCACAATCAAGGCTGTCTGTTCTGGTGCAAGACAAATCGCTTCGGGTTCCGCTTTAAGCGTTTTTCCTGTGCCGAGTTTTTCCGTAAAACCGGCTGTGACGACTGATTCACTCATGCGCTTTTCTCCAAAACTGGCGCTTCATCTTCAATGACAATATGATCACGGCATTTCATTAGCGGCTGGATTTTTTGACCAAAGTCTTCAACCCCTTGAATAAAATCATCAAAAGTTAGTAGTACGCCTTCCGTACCTTTGATCTCACCAATTTCATCCAACATTCGTGCCACATTTTCATAAGAACCCACCAGCGTACCCATATTGATGTTGACTGGAGATACGCTAGAAGCCATTTGACGGATATTGGTGTCTGCACCGGAAGTGGTATCTTTACCGCCTTGATTCATCAGCCAGTTAATCGCTTCCATATCAGCACCATCGTTATAGTGCTGCCATTTGGCTTGCGCTTCTTCATCAGTTTCTGCAGCAATCACCATAAACAGCACATAAGTCTGTACATCACGGCCAGTCACATCTGTTTTTTCTTTGAGGCGGTCATTAATTTCTGCATAAGCTGTTGGAGTATTCAGGCCTTTACCAAACACGAAGTTATAGTCAGCATATTGTGCAGAAAACTCTAAACCTGCATCAGATTGACCTGCACAGATAATCTTCATGTCGGCTTGTGGACGTGGGCTAACACGGCAATCTTCCATCTGGAAATGTTCGCCTTTAAAGTCTGATTTACCAGTCGCCCAAAGTTCACGCAGAATTTGTACATATTCAGACAGATATTCATAGCGTTTGCCAAAATAGTCATTACCTGGCCACATACCCATTTGGGTATATTCAGGTGGCTGCCAGCCAGTTACGACATTCAGACCAAAACGGCCATTTGAAATCGAATCAATGGTTGATGCCATGCGCGCGACAATTGCAGGTGGCATCACCAGAGTTGCGGCAGTTGCGAAAATTTTAATTTTGCTGGTGACAGCCGCAAGACCTGCCATCAGGGTAAACGTTTCCAGGTTATGTTCCCAGAATTCAGTCTTGCCGCCAAAGCCACGCAGCTTGATCATGGAAAGTGCGAAATCGAAACCATAGTGCTCAGCGCGCTGTACGATTTGTTTATTTAACTCAAAAGTCGGCATGTACTGCGGTGCATTTTCAGAGAGTAACCAGCCATTATTTCCGATTGGACAGAAGACACCTATTTTCATTTTCACACCTCATTATTTTTAACACTTATTCAAAATTCTGATTCCACTTCGGGAATTTTATTTACAAGATAAACATTGCAAAGCGTGTGCCAACTATATTTAATTTATAAATATCATACACTTAATATTTTATTTTTTGAATTTTTAGTAAAATATCTATTTTTACCTATGAGTCAATTTTGAACATACTGTTTCATTCAAGTGCACTCGTAGCAATTTGTGCATTTGCAGTTCATGCATCAATTCGAAGTAAAAACCATGCTGATGCTACAAAAATAATTGATTAGAAAAATAAAAAACCAGACAGGAGGTCTGGCTTTTAAAAAATCTTCAAACTAAGTGGAAATCAAGAAGGAAAGGATCAGCTGATTGACCTGATCCGTTTCGGTCACGGTAGATGCATGTGCACCTGTATCAAGCAAACTGAGGTAACTATGCGGCAGGCATTGTTGTAATTGCTGTGACCGTTGATAAGGCACCAGAAAATCATCCTGATTGGCAATCAGATGGATTGGAACATCTTTTAATACTTGCTGATGCTCTTCGTTTAGTTTAAAAGCCTGCACGGCTTGTAGACGCGCCAGAACATTTTGGATCGGTGGAAAGTCTAATAACTGCTTATTTTCTGCTTCGGTTAACTGATCAATATGGGTTGAGATCCACTGCGGCGGATAAAGAAATAAAGCCTGTGCTCTCACATATGCCTCTGCTCCGCTATTCACCAATAACGAAGTCCGTGCCTCGAAACATTTCTGCGTATGGGCATCAAGCTCTCCCCAGGCATTTAACATGGTCAGACTGAGCAGCTTAAACTTTCTTTCAGTTTGATAGGTCGCCAGTTGCATGCCGATATGTCCGCCCAATGCATGCCCGATAAAATGAAACTCTCGAATACCATCATTGATCAATAAATCCAGAATCTGGCAGGCCATATGGTCGATCGAATAAGACATGGGCAAGAGTTCAGAATCTGAATGACAGCCTTCCTGATCATAAGTGACTACATGAAAATGCTGCTGTAAAACTCTAATTTGAGAATTCCAGAAACTGGCATGCCCGCCCAGTCCGGATGAAAGCACCACATAAGGTGCATCTGCCTGTGCTGCAGGATGAATAAATAAAGACATAAATTTCTCATAGTTTCGTTATGAGGTAAATGCAGCAAAATATATGCCTGAACAGGATTTTTTTTGAACAATTGATAAAATTATAGCCAGTAGACATTAAAGCTATAATAAAATTCCTGCACCTCAAAGCGTACGTTATAACCAAGCTCAGTCAGCTCTGCCGAAAGACCCCGAATTTCTTCCAAGGGCAAATGTTTGGGAAATACCGTTAGCACAGCGGTATTGCCCAGTCGGGCATTATCTTCAATCAGTTGAGCCAAGCGAGGCTTGTACATTTCAATATTTAAATTAGCCACGTTCGATAAAATTTTGGCCTGATCTGCAGTCATAAAACTCATTGTTCTTCACTCTTTTTGATTTTTATTCAATGAAGTTAAATGATTTAATTCACATAAAATATTTTTGTTTTGTATCTAATTAAATAAATCGTGCATAAAAAATCCCTCACATGGAGGGATTTTCCTGAAGAAAAAATTACTGACCTGGTAAAGGAATATATTGTGAAGAACTGCTTTGCGTTTTACGTTCACTAATCACCACATCCAGTGTCATAGTTTTTCCAGCGCGTTCTACTTCAATCTGAACAGTACTGTTTGGGGCCTGTAAAGCGACAAAATTAATCAGATGTGAGGCAGAAGTAATCACTTCATTATTCACCTTAATGATTTTATCACCACGCTGGATGCCAGCTTTTGCTGCAGGTCCATTTTCCAGCACTTCAGCGACCACTACACCTGATTCTTTAGGTTGCAATACATCATTACGTTCTGTCGGCAACAGACTGATACCCAGCCAGCCACGAACGACACGGCCATCTTTCAGGATTGCATTCATGACCTGTTGACAGATTTTAGCTGGAATCGCAAAACCAATCCCCAGTGAGCCACCTGTTTGGGAGAAGATTGCTGTATTGACCCCAATCAGGTTACCGGCGACATCAATCAATGCACCACCCGAGTTGCCCGGGTTAATCGCAGCATCTGTCTGAATAAAGTCTTCATAGGTATTGATGCCCAGATCAGAACGGCCTGTCGCAGAAATAATCCCCTGAGTCACGGTTTGACCGACACCAAACGGGTTACCAATAGCCAGAACAACATCACCGACTTCATTGCCACTCAGCTTGAATGGCAAAACTGGCAATTGTTCAAGTTCGATCTTGATTACAGCCAAATCCGTATCTGGGTCTGTACCCACGACCTTGGCTTCGGCACGGCGTCCATCATGTAAAGCCACTACAATCTGGTCTGCCTGTGCAATCACGTGGTTATTGGTCAGGATATAACCATCAGGACGTACAATTACCCCTGAACCCAAACTGTTTTCATTTGGACTTTGACCAAACTGGTCTGGTAACTGATCACCGAAAAATTCACGGAAGACTGGATCTGTCAATAAAGGGTGCGCCTGCTGTTTTACTTTTTGTGTGGTAAAGATATTCACCACCGCAGGTGCTGCGACTTTCACGGCAGCACTATAGGAGACAACCCCTCCAGAACGCGAAGTATCAATCAACGGTTCTACTTTTTCAGCAGGCATTTTTACGCCATCCGGCGCAATCGGTGATTTAGGTTTCTGCAGCTGCTGCCACCCCAAAAAACCGATAATGACTAAAATCAGTAACACCCAAGGTAACCATGTAAAGGTGCGGCGCACTTTGCTATCCTCTAAAATATTTTAATTCGTTGATGACTAAGTAATTTGTATCCTATTGTAATGCCAAATACATAACTAAACACAAAAAAATCCACAGAGATTTGTGCTGCTTTAGTTACAATTGGACATATAGATAAGAATTGGCAAGTTCATCAACTGACAGGAATTTTATGGCGAATTTAAACGATATTATCCGCTGGTGCGATCAGACTTTGGCATCTTCCGAATTTAAGGACTATGCACCGAATGGCTTACAGATCGAAGGCCGCACTGAAGTCAATAAAATTTTATGTGCGGTTACTGCCTCACAAACTGCTATCGAAGCTGCGATTGAACAAGGTGCTGATTTGTTACTAGTTCACCATGGTTATTTCTGGAAAGGTGAAGCCTACCCGATTACCGGGATGCGTGGTAAACGGATTAAAAGCCTGATCCAAAATGATATTTCGCTTGTTGGTTATCACCTGCCTTTAGACAGCCATCCAACTCTGGGAAATAATGCTGCGATTGCAGACCTGCTGGAACTGGAAAACCTGGAACAGCTTGATCCGAGTGAGCGCCGTCCAATTGGGAATATTGGTTATTTAAAACAGGCCATGACGCCAGAAGGATTCAAGGCCTATGTATCAGAAAGACTTGGCTATGATGCGTTGCATTTACCTGCCGAAAAAAACCTGATTCAAAAAGTTGGTTTCTGTACCGGTGGTGCACAGGATTATATTCATAAAGCGGCAGCACAAGACTGTGATGCTTATATTTCTGGCGAAGTCAGTGAGCGTACTTTTTATGATGCTCAGGAACTGGATGTGCATTATTATGCCTGCGGCCACCACGCCACTGAAAAATATGGTGTACAACGTCTGGCTAAAGCTATTTCAGAACAATTTAATATTGAGTATAGTTATTTCGAATTAAACAATCCGATTTAATTTCGATTGGCAAGTACATTGGTGGCTTTATCTTTAAATTTTCAGGCTTTATTCTGTATTGTTATTTATACACAGTGCCCATTTTTGCCTAAGAATCTATTACAATAACCCCACTTATTGTCAAAACCCAGCAAAATGCAAGGAATTGAAAACATGACAACCATTACTTTACCACCATTACCATACGACTACGACGCTCTTGCTCCACACATCAGCAAAGAAACTTTAGAATACCACCACGACAAACACCACAATACATATGTGGTTAACCTGAACAACCTGATCGCTGGTACTGAGCTTGAAGGCAAAACGCTAGAAGAAATCATCAAAGCAACTGCTGGTGATTCATCTAAAGCAGGTGTATTTAACAACGCTGCGCAAGTATGGAACCACACATTCTACTGGAACTGCTTGACTAAAAACGGTGGCGGTAAAGCAACTGGCGCTTTGGCTGCAAAAATTGACGAAGCTTTCGGTTCTTACGAAAAATTCGCTGAAGAGTTCGCAACTGCTGCTGCAACTCAGTTCGGTTCAGGTTGGGCTTGGTTAGTTGCTGATGAAGTAAACGGTAACCTGTCTATCCTTAAAACTTCAAATGCCGACACTCCAATGGCGCACGGTAAAATTGCTGTGTTGACAATCGATGTTTGGGAACATGCTTACTACATCGACTACCGTAACGCTCGTCCTAAATACATCTCTACTTTCCTAGAAAGCCTGGTGAACTGGGACTACGCAAATGCGAAATATGCAGGTCAACCTGCTGGTGTTGAGAAATAATTTTTTATTTCCAGCTTAAAAAATCACCCTTTATGGGTGATTTTTTTATTTTTAGGCCTGAGGTGCATATTAAAAAAGCAAATGATTCATTTCTTTACAGGAATTGATTGACGGTCTTTATTTTCCTGCCTAAAATGCGCATCAGATTCTCCAATAGCTCAGTCGGTAGAGCGACGGACTGTTAATCCGCAGGTCCCTGGTTCGAGCCCAGGTTGGAGAGCCAATCTATTCTCCCATAGCTCAGTCGGTAGAGCGACGGACTGTTAATCCGCAGGTCCCTGGTTCGAGCCCAGGTGGGAGAGCCAAGATTCTGAAAAAACCCACTCATTATGAAGTGGGTTTTTTTATATCTGTCTTTTTGGGATTAAATATCTATATGTGTCCTGTTTGTAGTGTTAGCGACTCGCAACCATGGCAGAGAATAATCACGCTTCCCCTCTACCCTTAATCTAGGTTTACATAAACATAACATTTTGAACTACAATCATTTTTGATTATTTTTAAAACACTTGATTCAGTTTTTTCAGCTTTTTTATAAAAGTGCCTTGACCCCTTTTTAAATCTCTCTATAATCGCTTTCAGATTCTCCAATAGCTCAGTCGGTAGAGCGACGGACTGTTAATCCGCAGGTCCCTGGTTCGAGCCCAGGTTGGAGAGCCAATCTATTCTCCCATAGCTCAGTCGGTAGAGCGACGGACTGTTAATCCGCAGGTCCCTGGTTCGAGCCCAGGTGGGAGAGCCAAGATTCTGAAAAACCCACTCATTGCGAAGTGGGTTTTTTTATTCTTTTCTCTTTTATGATCCGTATTTGATTTGAGTCAGTTTATATTCTTTGTGATTGGCTGTCTGGCAAGCTTTGCCTTAATTTGCCTGCTCTTTCCCCATCTGTTTACCCGCCAGACGAAATTCTATCCCAAGCCTGTCATTACAGCTTTCGAAAGCAAGATGTTTACTCGCCTGAAAGATGCTTTTCCGCATCATCACATTCTGGCACAGGTAGCATTTAGTGCTTTGATCACACATGACAATATGAAAATGCGCAGCAAGTTCAACCGTAAAGTGACCGATTTTGTGGTGATGGACCGGGAATATAATGTGGTGGCGATTATAGAATTGGATGATCCAACCCATATTGGAAAGGAACAGGAAGATGCGGAACGCGATGCGATGCTGATTGCTGCCGGCTATACGGTCGTCCGCTACACTGAAATCCCAACGATCCGGCAGCTACAAAGAGATTTGAGATAAATAGTTTAATGAGAGGAATTTGTTTCAGCTTCGGAAGCAGCTTGAGTTGCTTGAGTCTCCTGCTCTACCTTTGATTTTTCAGCCGCTTCGCGTGCTTCAATCCGGGCAATCATGTCAGCTTGTTGCTGTTTATATTTTTCCTGATTTTTTGCATCACTATTAACAGCTAAAAATGCCATGGTCACCAAAAAAATTGGAACACACAAAGCCAAGGTTCCAAAGATAAGCAGTTTTTTGATACTGCGGGGTTTGGTCTGTTCCGACATAACGAGCCTATACTGATAACCTATAATCTTAAGCCACTATAACAAACTTAAATGATTGCTCAAGGCCTAGCATCACAAGGAATAAAAAGGAGCCGAAGCTCCTTTTAGGATTAAGGATTGACAGAAATACCTGAAGGCATATAGGTATTAATAAAGGTCAGCAGCTGGGTTCTGCTTTGTACAATGGCCTCGGTATGTGAAGCATTCTCTACCTCTACAAAATTCACTGTGGTTCCCATATCTTTCAAGCCCTGTTGTAAAGTATTTGTTACTGGATACGGAACAGCCATATCTGCAGTACCTTGAATGATCATCACAGGAACATTAATTTTTTCAGTTGCAGGCTGATTATTCTCAAGGAACTTTTCAACCGACGAATTATTCTGGAAGTTTTCTACTAATCCCGGATAGTCCACGACTGTTTTTTCCGGATTATTCACCAGATAATCATCAATATCTTGCATATATTCAGTAATCAGTGGCCCTAAACAAAGTCCATTTTCTCCAGTCGTACCTTCTGCCTTTTCAGCCACAATCGCTGCACGGCTTGAAAATATATTGCGATAGTTAAAGCCTGGTTCATAAGCTTTAATCCCTACAGCCACATAAGCCGCATATGCCAATAATTCTGCATAGACCGCTTTCGCAGCATTATCTTGTCCAGCCTCAACCAAAGCACTAAGCGCTTGCGGTGCTACTTCACTGATAATATAGCCCAGACTTGAGGCCGGAGCTGCTGCAACTGCCGCCTTATAATTTGGATCTTCATCGGCAAACTGGGCTGTTGCAAGTGATGCGTGTCCTCCCTGGGATTGTCCCACTGAAACCCAAGCACCATTAAATCGATTTCCTTGTTGTTCTTTAAAGGCTCTTACTGCATAGATAGCCGATTGTGCCGCACTTTTTAAATTTAAATAAGGATGGATCCCCCGAGTACCTAATCCTTCATAATCGGGTGCAACAATCACATATCCCTGTGCAAGCAAGCTGCTGGCCAATCCTCTAAAATTATTATTCAGCTGGTTATTACTTGGTGCACAAGAATCACCGCTACCCACCGTGCCATGTTCCCAAACCACCACCCTCCATCCGTCTTGAGGTTGAGGCGTATTTGGATAAAATACCATGGCTGTCGCTTCAGCCCGTTCACCATTTACGTTTGGCATATTATAGCGTATGACTTGAATATCCGATGCTTCAGGCAAGGTATCCTCATCATAAGACTGTTGACTTAAAAATACCCTTTCTTGTGGTCGGAACGAATCATTGTCATCGTCATTACACGCAGTCATGAATAATGACATGGAACATACCAGTGCCAGACAGGTTTTTTTGAAACCGTTTTTCACTACATTATTCATATTCTAATCCCTTATTGTTGTTTATGATTTTCATGAAGAATCTTGAATTAAGCATAAAAAAAAGCACCCTTATAGGATAATGCCAGTCAGTTAAGAAATTGACTGGCATTTTCTTGGGTATTTCAGTGGTTTACCTTTCACAACTCTTGGGCAACTTCTAACCCTCCTCTCAGGCAAAACATACCTCCTAGATTTCTCCAGTAA